>CAZQYK010000469.1:0-2927 GCA_964597285.1 uncultured Spirochaetales bacterium | reverse complement strand
CGGCGAGCCGGCGCTCTCGCTCGTCGAGCCGATCGGGCTGGCCACCGGCTACGGCATCGCCGAGACCGCCCGCATCGACCCCGTCGACCCGCTCGCCGCCGAGACCGAGACGCTGCACGTCAGCGTCCAGCGCCGCGGCGCGTGGGAGGTGCGCGTGCGCAGCCGCCAGCGCGTACGCGCCACGCGCGACGCGTTCCGGGTCGAGGTCGAGATCGAGGCACACGAGGGCGGCCGGCGCGTCTTCGCGCGGCGCTGGGACGAACGCGTGCCTCGGCGCGGCATCTAACCCGCTGCCGTTGACAACCCCGGCCGACGCTCCAATCTCCCGCCCCGATCGGGGCGCGACCCGGTCACCCATGACCCAAGCTCGCAGCCACTCGCTCGACCTCGAGATCCTGCGTCAGCCCGACGACGCGAGCTGCGGGCCGACCTGCCTGCACGCGGTCTACCGCTACTTCGGCGAGCCGGTCGAGCTCGACACGCTGATCGCCGAGGTACCGAAGCTCGAGAGCGGCGGCACGCTCGCGGTGAACCTCGCGAACCACGCGCTGCGCCGCGGCTGGAGCGCGCTCGTCTACACCTACAACCTGAACGTCTTCGACCCGAGCTGGTTCGAGACGAAGATCGACCTCGCCCAGAAGCTCCGCGAGCAGATGGCCGCGAAGGCCGACCGCAGGCTCGGCGAGGCCACCGCGTCGTACCTCCAGTTCCTCGAGCTCGGCGGCGAGCTGACGATGGAGGCGCTGACGCCGGGCCTGCTGCGGCGCTGGCTCGGGCAGGGGCGGCCGATCCTGACGGGCCTCTCGGCGACCTTCCTCTACCGCAGCAAGCGGGAGACCGGCGTCGACCGCCTCGTCGAGGACGACGTGCGCGGCGTGCCGACCGGCCACTTCGTCGTGCTCTCGGGCTGGGACGGCGAGGAGCGCACCGTGCAGGTCGCCGACCCGCTCGCGAACAACCCGCGCTTCAACGAGCACATCTACTGGCTGCCGGTGCAGCGCGTGATCAACGCGATCCTGCTCGGCGTGCTCACCTACGACGCGAACCTGCTCGTGCTCGAGCCGCCCGAGGAGCCCGAGGAGCCCGATTGAGCGCCATCCTGGTGGTCGAGAACCCGGCGCGCTGGCCGCTGCGGCTGCAGGGCGCCGAGGTGGTCGCGGCGCGCGACTACCTCGTGAACGACGCGTGGTCGGGCCGCCGCGGGCTGCGCATCTACAACCTGTGCCGCACCTACGGCTACCAGACGCTCGGCTACTACGTGTCGCTGCTCGCCGCAGCGCGCGGACACCGGCCGATGCCGACCGTCGAGACGCTCCAGGATCTGCGCCTCGACCCGGTGGTGCGCATCGTCGGCGAGAAGCTCGAGGACCTGATCCAGAAGAGCCTCGCGCGCCTGAAGGGCAGGCGCTTCGAGCTCTCGGTGTACTTCGGCCGCAACCTCGCGAAGCGCTACGACGCGCTCGCGCGCGCGCTGCACGAGCAGTTCCCGGTGCCGCTCTTGCGTGCGAGCTTCGAGCGCAAGGGCGGCGAGTGGCGGCTCGACTCGGTGGGCCCGATCGCCGCGAGCGACCTGCCCGAGAGCCACCGCGAGTTCGTGATCGAGCAGGCCGAGCAGCACTTCGGACGGCGGCCGCCGCGCTCGCGCGCGAAGCGCACCTACCGCTACGACCTCGCGATCCTCGTCGACGAGACCGCAGACGAGGGGCCGTCGGACTCGGTGGCGCTGCGCCGCTTCGCGCGCGCCGCACGCGAGATGGGTCTGGAGCCGACCTTCATCGACCACGAGGACGCCTCCTACGTCGCCGAGTTCGACGCGCTCTTCATCCGCGAGACCACCTACGTCAACCACCCGACCTACCGGCTCTCGCGCCGCGCCGCGACCGAGGGACTCGTCGTCATCGACGATCCGATCTCGATCCTGCGCTGCACGAACAAGGTCTTCCTCGCCGAGCTCTTCGCGCGCAAGGGCATCCCGCACCCGGCGACGCTCGTCGCGCACGACGACAACGTCGACGCGATCGCCGCCGCGGTCGGCCTCCCCTGCGTGTTGAAGCGCCCCGACTCCGCGTTCTCGCAGGGCGTGGTGCGGGTCGACAGCGCCGAGGAGCTGCGCGAACGGGCAGCCGAGTTCCTGTCGGACTCCGAGCTCGTCGTCGCGCAGGCCTACACGCCGTCGGAGTTCGACTGGCGCGTCGGCGTGCTCGGCGGCGAGCCGCTGTTCACGTGCCGCTACCACATGGCGCGAGGCCACTGGCAGATCATCCAGAGCGAGAACGGCGTGTCGAAGCGCTGGGGCCGCGTCGAGGCGGTGCCGCTCGAGAAGGCGCCGAAGGGCGCGGTCGAGGTCGCGGTGAAGGCCGCACAGCTGATCGGCGACGGCTTCTACGGCGTCGACGTCAAGGAGAGCGAAGGCCGCTTCCTCGTGATGGAGGTGAACGACAACCCGAGCGTCGACTCGGGCTGCGAGGATGCGCTGCTCGGCGACGCGCTCTACCTGGCCGTGATGCGCTGGTTCCGCGAGCGCCTCGACGCGCGCGGGAGCGAGCCGAACGCCCGTGGGGGCTGACGCACTCGGGCTCTTCGAGGGCTACGGGGTCGAGCTCGAGTACATGATCGTCGACGCCGAGACGCTCGACGTGCGCCCGATCGCCGACCGGCTGATCGAGGACGCCAGCGGCGAGCTCGAGAACGAGATCGAGCGCGGCGCATTCGCGTGGTCGAACGAGCTCGCGCGCCACGTCGTCGAGATCAAGACGAACGGGCCGGTCGCGCGCCTCGAGGGCCTCGCGGCCGGATTCGCCGGCGAGCTGCGCCACGCCGACGCGCTGCTCGCGCCGCGCGGCGCGCGCCTGCTGCCCGGCGGGATGCACCCGTGGATGGACCCGTCGCGCGAGTTCGAGCAGTGGCCGCACGGCGACCGCGAGATC
>CAZQYK010000468.1:0-6257 GCA_964597285.1 uncultured Spirochaetales bacterium | reverse complement strand
GCGGTCCGGCGGCACGCGAGCGCGCGGGGAGCCGCGGCGGCGGGGCGCCGCGTCACGTCGGCGCCGGTCCGCGCGGGGGCGGCATCGATCGCGGCTCGATGCGCGGCGGCGGCCGGGGCGGCTCCGACCGCGGCGGCATGCGCGGGGGTCGCGGTGGCGGAGGCGGCGGCGGACGCGGGAACGGGCGCGGCGGCGGCCGCTAGACGAACGGCGCCGCGTTCGCGCCCCGCGCCGGCGCGATTCGTCTAGAATGGCCGCGTGCTGCGCGGATCCAACAGCGTCCGCTTCGCCCGCTCGACGCCGCTGCTGCAGGTGCTGTGCGTGTGCGCGCTCGGGCTCTCGCTCGGCTGCCAGGAGCCTCGGCGCACGCTGCCGCCCGGCGCGAGCGCGCCGCTCTTCTCGGATCTCGGCGATCACCACATGGCGATCACGACCTCCGAGCCGCTCGCGCAGCGCTACTTCGACCAGGGTCTGATCCTCACCTACGGCTTCAACCATGCCGAGGCCGTGCGCTCGTTCCGCGAGGCGCAGCGCCTCGACCCGGACTGCGCCGCGTGCTTCTGGGGCGAGGCCTACGCGCTCGGCCCGAACATCAACCGCGCGATGGAGCCGGACGACGCGCCGCCGGCCTGGCAGGCGCTACAGCGCGCGCAGGCGGCCGCGGCCGGCGCGTCGCCGCTCGAGCGCGACCTGATCGGCGCGCTCGCGAAGCGCTATGCGGCCGAGGCGCCCGAGGACCGCGCGCCGCTCGACCGCGCCTACGCCGACGCGATGCGCGAGGTGGCCCGCATGCATCCCGACCACCCCGACGTGCTCGCGCTCTTCGCCGAGTCGCTGCTCGACCTGATGCCGTGGGACTACTACGCCGCCGACGGCTCCACGAAGCCCGAGGCCGACCAGGCGATCGCCGCGCTCGAGCGCGCGATCGAGCTCTCGCCGCGCCATCCGGGCGCGATCCACTACTACATCCACGCGGTCGAGAAGCACGCGCCGCGCAAGGCCGAGGCGGCGGCCGACCGGCTGCGCGGGCTCGTGCCCGGCGCGGGGCACCTCGTGCACATGCCGTCGCACATCTACCTGCGCGTCGGGCGCTATCACGACGCGTCGGTCGTCAACGAGGAGGCCGCGGCAGCCGACGAGTCGTACATCACCCAGTGTCGCGCGCAGGGCTTCTACCCGTCGAACTACTACCCGCACAACGTCGACTTCCTGCAGGCCTCGGCAGCCTTCGAGGGCCGCAGCCGCCTCGCACTCGAGACCGCGCGCAAGCTCGGCCGGATGACGCCGGCGGAGGCCGTCGGCGAGTTCCCGAACGTCGAGGAGTTCATGCCGCGGCACCTGTTCGCGCTCGTGCGCTTCGGCCGCTGGGAGCAGGTGCTCGAAGAGCCCGAGCCGCCTGGGGGCGTGCCGTACCTGAAGGGGGCGTGGCACTACGCGCGCGGGCTCGCGTTCGCCGCCACCGACCGCGCCGACGAGGCGCGGCGCGAGCTCGCGGCGCTCGAGGAGAGCCGGAAGCAGTGGCTTGGCAAGGGCCGCGTGTTCCTGTCGGGCTCGTCGCCCGAGCAGCTGCTCGAGATCGCCGGCCGCGTGCTCGCGGCGCGCATCGCGAGCGAGACGGGCGACTGGGACGCCGCGGTCGCCGCGCTGCGCCGCGCGGCCGCGCTCGAGGACGCGCTTCCGTACTCGGAGCCGCCGCCGTGGCACTTCCCGGTGCGCGACGCGCTCGGCCAGGTGCTGCTCGACGCCGGGCGCCCGGCGGAGGCGGAGGCGGTGTTCCGCAAGCAGCTCGAGCACGCGCCGGGCAGCGGCTGGTCGCTGCACGGGCTCGCCGCGAGCCTGCGCGCCCAGGGCCGCGACGCCGAGGCCGCCGAGGTCGGCGGGCGCTTCGACGAGGCCTGGCGCCGCGCCGATCTGAAGCTCGAACGCGCCGTCTTCTGACGAGAGATGGCGCTCGACCGCCGCGCGTTCGTCACCGGCGCGCTCGGCGCCGCGCTGTGGGCGGGCAGGGCGGGCGCCGCGGAGACCGGGCCCGCGTCTCCGTTCGCGGCGGGCGAGCGCACGGGCGTCCTGCCGTGGTCGGCGCCGGATCCCCCGCCCTTCGGCGTCGCGGTCGGCGAGGGCTGGGACGGCCGCCGCTACGTCGACTTGTCGCGGCTCCAAGTCGACGCGCCGCGGACGCCGGCCGACCGCTTCTTCGTGCGCACGTTCCGCCCGAGCTCGCTCGCGCGCCGCGCGTCGGAGGGCTGGGAGATCCGCGTCGGCGGGCTCGCCGCGGGAGAGGCGCGCATCGCGCTCGCGGCGCTTCGCCCGCGCGCGCTCGGCGCCGTCGCGATCGAGTGCGCCGGCAACGACGCGAGCGCGCACTTCGGACTGATGAGCTGCGCGACCTGGGAGGGCGTGCCGCTCGCATCGCTGCTCGAAGGACTTCCGCCGCGCGCCGGCCTCACCGCGCTGCGCGTGAGCGGCGTCGACGACCACGCGAAGCCGTCGCGCGGCGGCCACTCGACGCCGGGCTGCGCGTGGGTGATCCGCAGGGGGGAGATCGAGTCGAGCGGCGCGTTCCTCGCGACGCGGCTCGACGGCGCGCCGCTTCCGGCCGACCACGGCGCACCGGTGCGGCTCGTCGTGCCGGGCTGGTACGGCTGCGCGCACGTCAAGTGGGTCGACGCGATCGACTGGGTGGGCCGCGACGAGCCGGCGACGGCGCAGATGCGCGAGTTCGCGCGGCGCACGCACCCGCGCGGCCTGCCGGAGCTCGCGCGCGACTACCGGCCGGCGACGCTCGACGCCGCCGCGCTGCCGGTGCGCGTCGAGCGCTGGCGCGTGCGCGGCGCGCGCGTGCTCCGCGTCGTCGGGATCGCGTGGGGCGGCGACGGCCGCGACGTGGGGCTGCGCATCCGCTTCGATCCCGGCGGACGCTGGGAGCGCGTCGGCCCGCCGAGCGGTTCGGGCCGCCACGCGTGGCGCGTCTGGCAGCATGCGTGGCGCCCGACGAGCGACGGGCGGCACGTGATCCGCTGCCGCTTCGACGAACGCGTCGCTCAGCGTCGGCAGGCGGCGGGGCTCTACGACCGTTCGATCGTCGTCTGATCCGCCGGCCACCGTCCTTCGCGAGCAGCGGACGAACCATTAGCCCGACTAACGTTGAGCCCGTCGCTTCGTTTCGATCGCAATCCTCCGCCGTCGGAGCGCGCGTCGATTGACACGCGTCGACTCGCCAACCGAAGATGTGCGCGCGCAAGCGGAGCGCCGCGTCGCGGCGACCGGCTCCACCACGGGAGGGGGATATGCGCTCGTCGTGCACCTCTGCTCGCTCGCTGCGCTCGCGGCTCTTCGCGCTGACTGCGCTGCTCTCGTTCTCGGCGCTCGCGCCGACGCTCCCGAACGACCCGAGCCTCGTCGTCGTGTTCGGCGCCGAGGCGTGTCGGCTCGTCGCCTACGACAAGCAGGACTCGTACGCGAACCAGACGGTGATCCCGCGCGCCAGCAACGGCGGGCTCGACATCAACGCGCAGGTCTGCTTCTTCCCCGACGGCTCGGGCTGGTTCGTCGCCGGCGAGGACACCGGCCAGCCGACGGTGCCGGCCGGCTTCGGCATCTTCCAGCTGCAGGGTCAGCCCGGCAGCTTCAGCGCGAATCAGATCGGCAAGCTGACGCCGACCTATCAGCCGCAGGACATCTTCCAGCCCGAGAACTACGGCTGCGGCATGCTCTCCGACGGCCGCGTCGTGACGACCGACGTCGGCGACCAGTACCCGCCGCTGCCGGGCAACGGGCAGCTGATCCTCTGGTTCCCGCCCTACGACCGCTGGAGCGAGGCGCCCTACGAGGGCAGCACCGGCCAGGTCTCGTACTGCAAGCTCGACGTCGAGATCGAGACGGCCGGCGGCGTCTACGTCGACGCGAACGACAACATCTACGTCGCGAGCAACCGCCCCTCGGTCGACGGCCTCGGAAACGTGAACCTCGCCGCGAACGGCCCCGGTGGCGTGATCGTCTACCGGCCGCCCTTCCCGACGAGCAACGACGCCGCGGGCGGCTGCGGCGACGTCGACGTGACCGGGGCGCCGCTCGCGACCGCGGTCGACAAGGAGCTGGTGATCCCGGCCAACTACCTGGCCGGCGTGCTGACCGCGAGCGCGATCGCCGAGGCGCCGAACGGCAATCTCTACGTGTCGAGCGTCTTCAGCGGCAAGATCGCCGAGTTCGCGCCGGGAAGCCTGAACGCGTCGCTCGGCATCGCCGAGCGCTTCATCGTCGAGCCGCCCATCCTTCCGCCGGAGACGCTGCCGTACCCGACCAACGGCACGCCCTTCGGCCTCGGCGTCGATCCCGACGACGGGCAGGTCTACTACGCCGACCTCGGCATCGGCGCGAACCCGCTGCCCGGCCCGGTGGGCGGGGAGGGCGACGTCTACCGCGTGCCCTTCGACCTGCTGAACGCACCGCAGACGCCGATCGAGATCAACGACTTCGGCTTCGACTATCCCGACGGCATCGCGGTGCTCGAGCGGGCGATGCTCGTGCATCCGTCGCCGGCGACGGTGCGCGCCGGTCGCACGCTGCAGTTCGGCGTCGTCGGCCTCGGGCTCTCGAACGCGGTGGTGTGGAGCGTCGAGGGCGGCGCCGCGAACGGCACGATCACCGCCGGCGGCCTCTACACCGCGCCGGCGACGGTGCCGGCCGGCGGCCGCGCCTACGTGCTCGCGCAGAGCGTCGCCGACCCGACGGTGGTCGGCCGCGCCCCGGTCCTGATCCGGCAGAACGCCGGACGACGATGAGGAAGGAATCGATGAACCCGCGCCACGCGCTCACGCTGCTCCTGTCGCTCTGCCTCGCCTCTTCGGCCCACGCCGAGTCGTTCGCGGGGAGCATCGGCTTCGGCACCTCGCCCGACCTCCAGGGCGAGCTCTGGTTCACCGCGCTCGACCCGGGCGACACGTCGAGCTCGCTCTCGGTGCTCGCGGGCTACAGCCAGGCGTCGTCGAGCGACTACACCTACCTCTACGTCCTGCAGAACGACTCGGTCGCCGGCGCCAGCACGCCCTTCTGCAACGAGCACTGCTTCTACGGTCTCGACCTCGAGACGCTCTTCGACCCGAATGGAGGCGGCATCCACACGATCTCCTTCGACGCCGGAAACGGTGGCGAGGCGCCGTCCTTCTTCGGCACGAACACGGCTCCCGACCTCGTGTTCTTCGAGTTCGACGACCCGCCGAACCACGGCGTCGTGCCCGAGGGCGGCTTCAGCGCGGTCCTTCGCTTCTACTCGCCCTTCGGCCCGAGCAGCCTCGGCGGCGCGTTCGTCACGAACAACACCGGAGACGTCGGCAGCGACTTCTTCCACATCACGAGCGGCGTCACGACGCCGGTTCCCGAGCCCGCGAGCGCAGCGCTGCTCGCGCTCGGGCTCGCGGCGCTCGCCGCGCGCCGACGCCGGGTCGCCTAAGCCGGGTCGACGACTTCCGCCCCGGGAACCCGCCGCGCCTCGACCAGCGTCATCAGGTTGTGGAGCAGGATCACCAGGTCGTCGAACTCGAAGGGCTTCGTGAACAGCGCCGCGCCCTCGAGCGCGCCGGCGAGCTCGCGCGTCGCGCTGCGGCCGGTGAGCACCGCGATCGGGATCTCGCGCAGCGCGGGGTTCGCGCGGATGCGACGCAGCGCCTCGTCGCCGGGCATCCGCGGCATGTCGAGGTCCATCACGATCACGTCGGGCCGCGGGTACCGCGCCGCGTCGGTGAAGCGGCCGTGGTGCTCGAGATAGTCGAGCAGCTGCGCGCCGTCGCCGACGCAGTAGAGGTCCGACGAGCGCTCGAGCTCGAGCAGCGCCGCGCGCACGAGCGCCTCGTCGTCGGAGGCGTCCTCCGCGAGCACGACGACCAGCGCCTCGGGATGTTCGGCCATGGGTTCCTCTCCCCGCTTCACGCCGCGCGCCTCAAGACGCGCGGCTGACTCTCTCGATCTGCCACTCCAGCCCGAGGTGCGCGAGGACGCGCTCCACCGCCTCCTCGGCCGAGCCGGCGCGCAGCTTCACGACGCGCGTCCGGATGCGCGCGCCGTCGGCTTGCCGCGCCTTCACGCGGTACTCGTCCGCGGTCGCCGGCGGCCCCGCCGCCTCGCTCGCGCCGTGGTCCGGCGCGTCGTCGATCGGATCGACCGCCTCGATCCGCCACCCCGCGCCGAGCTCGCCGGCCGCCGCGGCTCGCGCCTCGGCGGCCGAGGGCGCGTCGAAGCGCGCCTCCCAGCGCAGCGAGCCG
>CAZQYK010000467.1:0-12520 GCA_964597285.1 uncultured Spirochaetales bacterium | reverse complement strand
GGCGGGCTCGTGGTGCGCTTCACCGATCCCGACGGCAACGCGGTCGAGGTCGTGCACGGCCGCGAGGCCCCGGCCCCGCTGCCGGTGCGTGGGGCCGCGCCGCTCAACCGCGGCAGCGACCGGCCGCGCGTCGGCGAGCTGCAGCGCGTTCCGGCCGGCCCGGCGGCGGTGAAGCGCCTCGGGCACCTGGTGGTGCGCGTGTCCGACTACGCGACGAGCCAGGCCTGGTACGCCGAGCGCTTCGGCTTCGTGCCCTCGGACCACATCCACCTCGGCGACGAGAGCCACGTGATCGCGTCCTTCAACCGCTGCGACCGCGGCGAGGCCTACAGCGATCACCACACGCTGCTCTGCGTCGGCGTCGGCGAGCCCGGCTTCGACCACGCCGCGTTCGAGGTGGAGGACTTCGACGCGGTGATGGCCGGCCACGACCACCTCGCGCGCGGGGGCTACGCGCACAAGATGGGCGTCGGCCGGCACCTGCTCGGCGCGCAGGTGTTCGACTACTGGAACGACCCCTGGGGCCACACGCTCGAGCACTTCACCGACGGCGACCTGCTGAACCGCGATCACGAGGCCCGCAGCTGGGACCCCGGCGTCGCGCTCGGCACCCAGTGGGGCAAGGCGCTCGGCTGACGATGGCGCACGCGCACGACTGCGACGTCGCGATCGTCGGCTACGGGCCCACCGGCGCCTTCCTCGCGCTGCTGCTCGCCGAGGAGGGGCTGCGCGTGCACGTGATCGACCGCGGCACCGAAGTGATGCAGATCCCCCGCGCGGTGGGCCTCGACGCCGAGTCGGTGCGAGCGTTCCAGCGCATCGGCCACGGCGAGGACGTCGCGGCGCTGCTCCAGCCGCCGCGCCCCGGCGAGCGCATCTGCTTCGCCGACTCGAGGCGCAGGCCGCTCTTCGGGATCGAGATCCCGGAGCGCGGCCCGCTCGGCTGGCGCGACATGTCGATGTTCGACCAGCCCGAGCTCGAGGCGCTGATCCGCGAGCTCGTGGCGAAGCGGCCCGGCGTCGAGGTCACGCTCGGCGCGACGGTGCGCGAGGTGGGGTCCGGCGACGACGCCGCGACCGTGCGCGGCGCGCTCGCGTCGGGCGAGCCCTTCGAGGTGCGCGCGCCCTTCGTCGTCGGCTGCGACGGCGCGTCGAGCACGGTGCGCGATCGGATGGGGATCGCGTGGCGCAGCCTCGGCTACGACCGGGACTGGCTCGTCGTCGACGTCGTGATCGGGCCCGAGGCCGACCTCCCGCTCGAGATGATGCAGATCTGCGATCCCGAGCGGCTGGTGACCTACGTGCCGGTGAAGGACCCGAACCGGCGCTGGGAGTTCCAGCTGCGGCCCGGCGAGACGCGCGAGGAGATGCTCGAGCCGGCGCGCATCGAGGCGCTGCTCGGCGACTGGCTGCCCGCCGCCCACTACGCGCTGCGACGCGCCGCGGTGTACCAGTTCCACGCAGCGACGGCGAGCGCGTGGCGCGCCGGGCGGGTGCTGCTGGCCGGCGACGCCGCGCACCAGACGCCGCCCTTCCTCGGCCAGGGCCTGAACTCCGGCCTGCGCGACGCGGTGAACCTCGGCTGGAAGCTGCCGCTCGTGATCCGCGGCGCGTGCGACGCGCGACTGCTCGACAGCTACGCCGCCGAGCGCGACGCCCACGCGCGCGACCTGGTCGAGCGCGCGATCGCGATCGGCCGGCTGATGGAGACGCTCGCCGCGCGCGAGGCCGGGCTTCCCGACCCCCACCCCGACGGCCCCGGCGACGGCCGCCCGGGCATTCCGCCGCTGCGCGACGGCGTGCTGATCGGCGCGCAGACCGACCCGGGGCCGGCCGGACGCCTGCTGTGGCAGCCGACCGTGCGCGGCGACGGCGCACCGGAGCGTCTCGACGAGCTCCTCGGCCGCGGCTTCGCGGTGGTCGCGCGCAGCGCCGCCGACGCCGAGGCCGGCCCCGCGGCGGCGGCGCTGCTCGAGCGTCTCGGCGCGCGCACCGTCGTCCTCGACGGCCTCGAGGTCGTCGACGGCGCGCTCGACCGCCTCTTCGAGCGCCACCGCGCTGCGCTCGTGCGCCCCGACCGCCACGTCTTCGGCGTCGTCGACGAGGCCTGGAGCCTCGACGCGCTGGTCGCCGAGCTCGCGCGCGAGCTCGCGCTCGTCTGATCGGCTCGCCACTCGATCTCGCTGATCGCGCGCGCTCGCAGCTGGCCGGGGGGCAGCCCCTCACGGCCCTCCGCCAAATCCCCGAGGGGATGACGCACGCAATGCGCTCTACTCTCCGATAACGCTTTTTTTGATATTGACTAGATCCTCATTTTGAGGATATAGTCATTATGAAGATTAGGTCACAGGAGTCGTAGATGGCACGCGTGAATCTCGAGAGACGGGCAGAGATCGGGCAGGCGAAGCGCAGGCGCACCCGCGCCGCGATTCTGGAGGCCGCGCGCGCCTGCTACGCCCACCCGACCTCCGCTCCGGTGACCGTGGAGGCGGTGACGCAAGCGGCTGGGCTCGCGAAGGGCACCTTCTATGTGCACTTCCAGGACCTGCCGACCCTGGAGGCGGAGCTCGGCGAGACGCTGATCGAGGAGCTCGATCGACGTCTGCAGCCCGCGCGCCTTGCGGCGGACCATCCGCTGACGCGCGTCGCCACGGGTGTCACCGTCCTACTGCGCGATCTGGCTCGAACACCCGCGCAGGCGCGACTCGTGGCGCGGGCTGCCACGGCGCTCCCGGACGTCGTCACCGCGATTCAGGAACACCTGCGCGAGGACCTGGCCGAGGCGCAGTCTGCCGGACTGCTCGCGGTGGAGTCGATCGAGCTCGCGGCGCGCATCGTGACGGCTCTCAGCCAGCAGGCGGCGCTCGATCTCGCCGAGCGCCGGATCGACGACAGCGCGCTTGCCGACCTCGTGCGGGCGATCCTGCGCGCCCTCGGCTGCACACCGCGCGACGCGGCACGGCACGCCGCGGCGGCGGAGCGTCATGCCCGTGCCCTTTCGCGCTGACCGCCCATCGATGACGGTGCGCCTTACAGAGGAGAACCCCATGACGGGGAAGACCACGACGACGAGTGTTGTGTGTGAACAGATTGGGCACCTGCGGCGGGGCGGCGAGCACTTCCGGGGCTGGGGGGTCGCCGCTGCCGCGATCGCGATCGCCGTGGCTGCGGCCGGCTGTAGCCGGAGCGCGGCGCGCGCGCCGGAGCCGCGGCCCGTGCGGACCGTGGCCGTCGAGCACCGCGCCGACGGCGAGATCGCCTCCTTCACCGGCCACATCCGCGCCAGCGATCAGTTCAACCTCGCCTTCCGCCTCGACGGCCGCGTGATCGAACGGCAGGCCGATCTGGGCGACGTGGTCGAGGCCGGTCGGGTCGTCGCCCGGCTGGATTCCAAGGACCAGCAGAATGCGCTGCGTGCGGTCGAGGCCAACCTCGCCGCGGCGCGGGCCGCCGCGACGGAGGCGCGGCTCACCTTCGGGCGGCAGCAGGCGCTGCTGAAGGAGGGCGCGACGCCGCGTGCGAGATTCGACAGCGCCCAGGAGGCACTGCGCGCGGCCGAAGCCGTGGTCGACTCCGCCCGGGCCCAGGTGCAGACGGCGCAGGATCAGCTGAGTTTCACGATCCTGCGAGCCGATCGGACGGGCGCGGTGACCGCGGTCGGCGCCGAGCCGGGCGAAGTGGTCGCGGCTGGACGGATGATCGTGCAGCTCGCCGGCCAGGGCGAGCTCGACGCCGTCTTCGACATACCCGAGCAGCTCATCCGGACGGGTCCGCGAGAGCCCGTGGTCGAGCTCGCGCTCAGCGACGAAGCGCGGGTGCGGGCCACGGGCCGGGTGCGCCAGGTGGCGCCCCAGGCCGATCCCGCGACTCGCACCTTCCAGGTCAAGGTCGCCATCGACGATCCGCCGGAGGGCATGAGGCTAGGCTCGACGGTCACCGGGCGCCTCAGGCTCGCCGCGCCGGAGGGCGCAGAGGTTCCTGCGAGCGCGCTCACCGAGGACGACGGCCGGCCCGCCGTCTGGGTGGTCGATCCCCAGAGCCAGACGGTGTCGCTGCGCCCCGTCGGCGTCGCGCGCTTCGATCCGGCGAGCGTGGTGATCTCGCAGGGGCTCGAGACCGGCGACCTCGTGGTCACCGCCGGGGTGCAGATGCTGCGGCCGGGCCAGAAGGTCCGCCTGCTCGGAGACGCTCGATGAAGGGCTTCAACCTCTCCGAGTGGGCGCTGCGCCACCGCGCACTCGTCACCTACTTCATGCTGATGGTCGTGGTCGCGGGCGTCGCCGACTACTTCAAGCTCGGCCGCAGCGAGGATCCCGACTTCACGGTCAAGACCATGGTGGTGGCCGCGAGCTGGCCCGGCGCCACGGTCGAGGACACGCTGGAGCAGATCACCGACCGCCTGGAGCGTAAGCTGCAGGAGACGCCGAGCCTCGACTTCGTCGAGAGCTATACGAGCGCGGGCCGCGCGACCATCTTCGTCAACCTCGAAGACTCGACGCCGCCGGACGAGGTACCGGACGTCTGGTACCAGGTGCGCAAGAAGGTGCGCGACATCGGGCACACGCTGCCGCAGGGCGTCGTCGGTCCCGACTTCGACGACGAGTTCGGCGACACCTACGGCATCGTCTACGGATTCACCGCCAGCGGCTTCACCGAACGCGAGCTGCACGACACCGTGCACGACGTTCGCAGGCAGCTGCTCGAGCTGCCGGACATCTCGAAGATCGACATCCTCGGCGCGCAGGACGAGCGCGTTTACGTCGAGTTCTCACACGAGAAGCTCGCCGGGCTCGGTATCGACCGCGCCGCGCTGATCCGCGCGCTCGAGACCCAGAACGCGGTCACGCCGGCCGGCGTGGTGCAGACCCCCGACGAGAAGATCCTGGTACGCGTCTCCGGGGCCTTCGGGTCCGAGCAGGACGTTCTCGGCACCAACTTCGTCGCCGGCGGGCGCATGATCCGCCTGGGCGACATCGCGCAGGTCACGCGCGGCCCCGCCGATCCGGCGCAGCCGACGTTCCGCGTCAACGGCCAGCCCGGCATCGGCATCGCGATCGCCATGCGCCAGGGCGGCGACATCATGGCGCTCGGGCACGACGTGGCCGAAGCGATGGCTCGGATCACCGAGAACCTGCCGGTCGGCATCGAGCCCACGCTGATCGCGAACCAGACGGTGGTCGTCGAGCACGCGGTCGACGAGTTCATGAAGGCTCTGTGGGAGGCCATCGCCATCGTGCTCGGCGTGAGCCTGCTGAGCCTGGGCGTGCGCGCCGGCGCGGTGGTGGCGCTGTCGATCCCGCTGGTGCTGGCCGCGGTGTTCGCGATCATGAGCTTCACCGGCATCGACCTGCAGCGCATCTCGCTCGGCGCGCTGATCATCTCGCTCGGCCTGCTGGTCGACGACGCCATGATCACCGTCGAATCGATGGTGACGCGGCTCGAGCGCGGCGACGACAAGGAGCAGGCCGCCACCTTCGCGTACACGTCGGTCGCGTTCCCGATGCTCACCGGGACGCTGGTGACGGTGGCCGGATTCGTGCCGATCGGCTTCGCGCGCAGCGCTGCGGGCGAGTACACCTTCTCGATCTTCGCGGTGGTCGCCGTTGCGCTGCTGGCGTCCTGGGTCGTCGCCGTGCTCTTCTCGCCGCTGATCGGCGTCTGGGTCCTGAAGAAGCCCGAGAACTCACACTCGGAGGAGCCGGGCCCGATCCTGCGCGCCTTCCGCCGCTTCCTCGAGCTGGCGATGCGCTGGCGCTGGATCACGCTTGGCGTGACGCTCGGCCTGTGCGCGCTCTCCGTGCTCGGCATGCGCTTCGTCCCGCAACAGTTCTTCCCGCCCTCCGACCGGCCCGAGCTGCTGGTCGACCTGCAGCTGCCGGAGAACGCCTCGATCCATGCCACGCGCGACGTCTCGGCTCGCGTCGATGCGGTGCTCGAGGGCGATCCCGACGTCGACCACTGGAGCACCTACGTCGGGCGAGGCGCCGTGCGCTTCTATCTGCCGCTCAACGTGCAGCTGCCCAACGACTTCTTCGCCCAGGCCGTGGTCGTCACCAAGGGGCTGAAGGAGCGGGAGCGCGTGAAGGCCAAGCTCGAGAAGGCGCTCGCGAACCAGGTCCCGAACGTCGTCGGTCGCGTCTACCCGCTCGAGCTCGGCCCGCCGGTGGGCTGGCCGCTGCAGTATCGCGTGAGCGGGCCGGAAACCGCCGAAGTCCGCGCCATCGCGCGCGAGGTGGCCGACGTCGTGGGGGGCGATCCCGACGCGGCGAACGTCCACTACGACTGGATGGCGCCGGCGCGCACGGTCCGCATCCGAGTAGACCAGGACCAGGCGCGCTTGCTGGGGCTGAGCTCGCAGGACCTCGCCCAGTCGCTGAACATGGTCGTGTCCGGTGTCACGGCCACCGAGCTGCGAAGCGGCATCCACCTCGTCGACGTGGTGGTGCGCGCCTCCGCCGAGCAGCGCATGTCGCTGTCGACGATCCGCACCCTCCAGGTACCCCTGCCCAGCGGCAGAACCGTGCCGTTGGGCCAGATCGCCTCCGTGGAGTACGACCAGGAGGCCCCCATCGTGTGGCGGCGCGACCGCCGACCCACCGTGACGGTGCAGGCCGACCTCGTGCCGGGCGTGCAGGCGGCGACGGTCGTCCAGACCCTGGCGCCGAAGATCGAAGCGCTGAACTCGAGCCTGTCCGACGGCTACCGGATCGAGGTCGGCGGTACGACCGAGGAGAGCGAGAAGGCGCAGGTGTCGGTCGCGGCCGTCGTTCCTGCGATGCTGATCCTCATGCTCACGGTGCTGATGATGCAGCTCCAGAGCTTCAGCCGCCTGTTCCTGGTGCTGAGCGTCGCACCGTTGGGTCTGATCGGAGTCGTCGCGGCTCTGCTGCTGGCGGAGAAGCCCCTGGGCTTCGTGGCGCTGCTGGGCGTGCTCGCACTGATCGGCATGATCGTCCGCAACTCGGTGATCCTGATCGACCAGATCGAGCACGAGAGGACGCGTGGCCGCGATGCCTGGGAGGCCGTCGTCGAGGCCACGCTGCACCGCTTCCGCCCGATCCTGCTCACCGCCGCGGCGGCGATCCTCGGCATGATTCCGATCGCCCCCACGATCTTCTGGGGCCCGATGGCCTACGCGATCATGGGCGGGTTGGCGGTCGCGACGGTTCTCACGCTGGTGTTCCTGCCGGCGCTCTACGTGATCTGGTTCCGCGTCGAGGCGCCGCATGAGCAGCGTGCATCGGAGGCGACATGTCCCTCGATCCTGCTGCCGTCCTGAGTCAGTTCTCGGGTCTTCTGGGAGCCCTGATCGGCGGCGGTGTCTCGCTCACCGTCGCCATCTACAACCAGCGCTCCGAGAAGCGCCTGCAGCGCGTAGCCAAGGAGATCGCGAGGCGGGAGACGGTGTATGGCGATTTCCTGGACAGCGCCTCCCGGCTCCTGCTGAATGCGTACACACATGACGAGATCGTGCTGGGCGGGGATGAGCAGCACTTGATCGGGCTCATCCATCGCATGAGGCTCTTCGCGCCACAGGACGTGATCGCGAGCGCCGAGGCCGTGCTCAAGGCCATCGTCGAGATCTCGCTGAAGCCCGGCATCGAGCTGCGGCAGCTCGCGTTGGAGTCGCTGTCCAGGACTCCCGACCCCGATCCGTTCCTGAGGTTCAGCCTGATCTGCCGGACCGACCTGGACGACGTGCCCCGCAGCGTCAGGTGAGGAGGCGCATCGCGATGAGACGCTCGATCCCGCTCGCCGCAGCCGCACTGCTTCTCGTTGCGTGCGCGCACTACCCGGTGAACACGCTGCTGCGCGGTGATGATTCGGGGGCCGGCTATCGGTTCCAGACGGTGGCGGATCGGCGAGCCTCGGATGACTTGCTGCTGATGCTCGCATTCTCCGGCGGAGGGACCCGATCCGCCGCTCTCGCCTACGGCGTCCTCGAGGAGCTGCGCAGGACCCAGGTGGGTCCCCGGGGCCAGGAGCATCGACTCCTGGATGACGTCGATCTGATTTCTGCGGTCTCCGGCGGTAGCTTCACTGCGGCGTACTACGCGCTTTGGGGAGATCGCATCTTCGTCGATTTCGATCGGCGCTTCCTCAAGAAGCGCGTCCAGACTGGACTGCTGCTGAGGACCCTGGCGCCCTGGAACCAGGTTCGGCTCGCATCGTCACGCTTCAGTCGGAGCGATCTCGCCGCGGAGTACTACGATGATCTGCTCTTCGAGCACGCCACTTTCGGCGACTTGACGGTCCGGGACGCTCATCCGTTCCTCAGCATCAACGCCACGGATGTGGCGTCCGGCGCGCGGTTCGAGTTCACCCAGGACGAGTTCGATCTGCTGAACTCCGACCTTGCGACCTTTCCGATCTCGCGCGCAGTAGCAGCGTCCTCGGCGTACCCCGTCCTCTTGACGCCGGTCGTGCTGAGGAATCATTCGGCCGGGAAACGAGAGGCCGAACCGGATTGGATCCCGGCGATCCTCGACGATCCGACGGCCTCGAGCCGGCTCAGGTACGTGGCTTCGCAGGCGCGCTCCTATACCGGGGGGCATCGCCGCTTCGTCCACCTGGTCGACGGGGGGCTCTCGGACAACCTCGGGCTGCGCGGTGGCCTCGACAGGGCGATGGCTCACGAGGAGTTCACCCGAGTCCCGGGCCTGCCTTCGAAGCTCCCTCGGCGAGTCGCGATCATCGTAGTCGACGCCCATACGAGCGCCGATTTCGGCTGGGATTCGAGGGAACACTCCGTCGGCCTCGGCGCGATGGTGGGCTCGCTCAGCCAGGTGGCGGTGAGCCACTACTCCTTCGAGACCCTCGAGTTGTTCCGGGAAGTGATGATGCGCGTTTCGCGGGAGGAGACGCGAGAAGGTCGGTCGTTCCAGATCGCCATCCATGTCATCGAGCTGCACTTCCGGCAGACGTCCCGCGACTCCGATCGGCGCTTCTTCAACTCGGTCCCGACATCGCTTCAGCTTCCGGGAGAGACTGTGGACAGATTGCGCGAGATCGCAGCTCGGGAGCTCGTCGTCAATCCCGAGTTCCAACGGCTGCTCGAGGATCTCAGAGACGCGCCACTCGAATGATCTTCGACCAGCTCGCGCTCTCCTGATCGGCCTATCCCTGCAGGCGGCGGTACGCGGCGTCGCCCGCGGCGTCTGCGACGGCGACACCGAGCGCGTGCGCGTCGAGGATCGCGCTCTTCACGACGGTCGGGGTCACCTCGAGCGGCATGTTGTGGGTCAGCGGCATCGCGGCCGCGAGCTGCGCCACGAGATCGAGGTCGGCCGTGTCCGACGGGCTCATCGCGAGCTGCCCGAGATGGATCGGAAGGCCCACGCTCGCGAAGAACTCGGCCGCGCGCCTCGCCTCGTCGGGCTTCGAGTCCATCACCAGCTGGGCGAGCAGGCCCATCGCCACCATCTCGCCGTGCAGGAAGCGCGCGTGGACGCGCGCGACGAAGGGGTAGCTCTGCGCGATGCCGTGGGCCGCGGCGATTCCGCCGCTCTCGAAGCCGACGCCGCTCAGCAGCGTGTTGGCCTCGACCACCGCGTCGAGGGCCGCGTCGACCCGGCGGGCGCGCACCGCGCGCGCGGCGGCGACGCCCTGCTCGTACAGGGTGTGCGCGCACACCTCGCCGAGCGCGCACGCGGCGAGGGTCGGCCGGGCGCCGATCGGAGTGACGCCGCGCTCGTTGTCGAGGCAGACCCGGGCCTCGTACCACGTGGCCAGCGCGTCGCCCATGCCGGCGACCAGGTAGCGCTCGTCGGCGTCGGCCACGACGCCGGTGTCGACGACGACGAGCGCCGGGCCGTCCGGGTAGAACTCGACGCCCTGCGTCGCGCCCTCCGACGTGTAGAGCACCGACAGCGCCGAGCACGGCGCGTCGTTCGAGGCGAGCGTCGGCACGACGACGACCGGAACGCCCAGGCGCCACGCGATCGCCTTGCCGGTGTCGACGCTCTTGCCGCCGCCCACCGCGACGACGCAGTCGACGTCGGCTCCGGCGAGCGGCGCCACGTGCGACTCGATCTCGGCGATCGAGCACTCTCCGCCGAACGTGGCCGTCACGACGTCGATCCCCGCGTCCTTCAGGCTCGCGGCGACGCGACCGGCCTCCGCGCCGTGTCCACGCGTCGACGCCAGCACGCCGCAGCGCGCGGCTCCGACCAGGGACAGGTATCGCCCGACGTCGTCGAGCACGCCCCGGCCCTGGACGTAGCGCTGCGGCGCGATGAACACGCGCGGCAGCGGCCGATCGGCCGACGCTGCGGGCGCGTAGACCGCGCCCGGATCGAAGGGCGTCGAACGCCTCATGCCACCTCCACGGCAGTCGGGTCAGGGCCTGCGGTACCAGATCGGCGAGGTCCAGGCCATCTCGTGGATCGTCTCCGGGTGGCTGCCGTCGCCGCAGACGGCGGGACGCTCGGCCTCGGGGATCCGCGCGCAGTCGTAGGTGTGCCAGCGCGGGCTCTCGACCTCGACGACACGCAGGTAGTAGTAGGCCGACTGCCCGGGGTCGAAGCGCTCGTCGGTGTGCAGCGCGCACAGCGTCGCCGCGCCCCCTTCACTCTCGGCGACCGGGACGACCTCGGCGTGCATCGCGCCGTCGGCGTCGACCCAGCCCTTGACGAGCTCGAGCGAGCGGAGGTCGCGCCCGTGCGGATCCTTGGCCGCGTAGGCGAGCAGCCGCGGCTCGCCGTCGGGCGGCGGCGACGCGAGATCGCCGCCCATCGGCACGCCGTGCGCGATTCCGAGACTCGCCCAGTCGCTCCGCGCACACGCGTCCGCCGGCAGATCGAAGCCCGCGAAGAGCCGCGGCACGATGCGCGGGCCGGAGGTCCCGAAGACCTCGCGGCGCAGCATCGCGTCGAAGATCGCGTCGCGGGTGTTCTCCGTCGCCCAGACGCCGGCCAGGCCGCCGGGGTTGCCGTCGATGCCGGCGGTCAGCAGGCTGGGCTGGAGGCGCTCGACCGGGCTCGACTCGCCACTCACCGCGCCGCCCCAGGCGTCCTCCGCGACGGCGCCCGGCGTCGCGGTGTGGGTGTCGGTCGCCGCGATGATGCCGAGCTTGATCGGGTTCAGTCCGGTGGCCTGCTCCTCGCGCAGACCCACCAGCAGCGCCGAACGCTGGAAGTCCGTCTCGTCGACGCAGCCGGCGCCGAGCATGCCGCCGCCGCCGACGCTTCCCGGCTCGCACTCGACGATCCGCTCGGTGGTGCGGCCGACGACGAGCTCGTTCCCGCGCTGCTCGGTCGTCGCGAAGGACTTCTCGCGGCCGAGCGGGCGCACCTGCTCGACGTCGCAGAGCTCGTCGGGCGGGCCGAGCACGCTGCTCAGGCCGTCGACGCACTCGGAGCCGCCCTTGTGCTGGAAGATCTCCATGATCGGCTCGCGCCGAAGCCGCGTTGCCGCGTACGCGCGCCGGCTCTCCGGCGTCGGGTCGAGGTTGCGGTACGGCGCCATGCGTCCGTTGGCCAGGTTCGTGTTGTGCGGGATCGTCAGGTAGTCGCAGCCCGCCTCGCCGAGGCACTCCTCGTCGAGCCGGGCCCAGAGCTCGCTGTCGAAGGGCGCGTCGACGTAGCTCACCGGCAGCGCGGGCACGGAGCTGCCGCGGAAGATCACGTTGCGGTGGTAGTTCGATGTCTGCGGCGTGCCGGTGTACTCGTACGCGACGAAGCTCGTGAACTCGCACGGCGCGTTCGCCTCGTTCGCGCTGCGCTGGATCTCGCGCCACGGCGTGCGGGCATGGTCGGCGCAGAGCGCGCCGTCCGCGCCGCAGATCGCCGGGTTGCGCTCGGGCGTCTCGGTGGTGATGGCCGACGCGAGCATCGCCATGCCGCCGCGCTCGTCGGTCCGGTACGCGCGGCAGATCTCGCTGTCGTAGCGCGGCGAGCCCGGCGTGCGGCAGACCGCGCGCTCGCCGAGGAACTCGCCGTGGTCGGTGACCGCGAGGAAGTCGAGCGGCCGGTCGATCCGCGCCGAGCCGACCGGCGCGCCCGACGCGTCGAGCGGCCAGAACGGGATCGGCTCGCCGCGGGCGTAGCGCTGCGCGTCGTCCGGCGTCGCGCCGGTGGTGTTCGCGGCCGCGTCGAACGAGAAGCTCGTGTGCACGTGCAGGTCGCCGAAGAGCGGCCTGCCGGTCGCGACGTGGTCGTCGCAGCGCGCGGCGGCCGGACTGGCGGCTGCGTCCGCCGGCGCCGCCGGCTCCGAGGGCGTCCGCAGTGGGCTGCAGGCCGCGAGCGCGAGGATCGCGATCGAGGCGACGGCGGTCGTCGGCGGGCGCGGGGTCATGCTCTCCTCCCTCGAAGTTCGCCCCACGCTCGCAGGTCTCGCCTCAGTCCGCGAAGTCCGGGCCGAGCTCGCACTCCTCGAAGAGCGCGCGGTCGCGCTCCGGACACAGCGGGCGGGGGACACGGATCTCCTCGCTTCGGGTCGGCCGGAGCCGAGGACGGGCCCCGCGGCGGACGGACTAGCAGCATCTTCTCGCCGAACCGCCGCCGGCGTCAAGCGAAGGTTG
>CAZQYK010000466.1:0-6659 GCA_964597285.1 uncultured Spirochaetales bacterium | reverse complement strand
GACAGCGCCCTCGTCAGAGCCTCCGGCGCCCGCGCGTGCGCGTCGTGCCGCGCCTCGAGATCGCGCAGCCCGCGCGCGACCCGCCGCTCGACGACCCGCTCGGCAATCGCCGTCGCCGCCGCCGCCATCACGAACCTCGCATCCGGGACCGAGACCCGAAGCTAGGCCCACCCCGTGACAGATCCGGTCACGACCGACGAAAGAAGCTCACGGCCCCCAGAAGAAGACCGACCCTCTGCGACTCCGACCCACCAAACCTGCGAAACGCCGCAGTCTGACCGCCCAGCCCCCGGGTCGACTTCGCCGATTTCGGGAGCCCTTACCGTTCTCGCCGAGTACAATAGGCTGCGAAGTCTCACAGCGCTGATGCAGCGCCGTCCATTGATCGTTAGGCACACATGAAACAACTACTTGACCGCGCCCCTCTAATCGGAACTGGCCTTGCGACACTAGCTGGTGCGGCCACGGTCTTCTATTTGCTTGGCCTCGGAATTGCCTGTCGCTTTCCGGTGCTATCGCACTGCGACATTGTCGACTACGGACGACTTGCTGTGGTTTGGTTAGCGCCAGTTGTCTTCTTCGCGCTCATCTTTGCCCTTCTTAACCTTGGCCTAGGTAAGCACTGGTGGCTGGTCGTCTATGTCCCCGCTTAAGCAGTCGTCGGCATGTTGGCGGTGCTCTTTCCCGGGCGCTCACTTTCGCCAGCAGCAACTCCGAGCTCCCTCGTGATGCTTGCCACGGTCGCAGCCTATGTACTTCTTGGAATAGTGGCGAGCTCGGCGCTTCGCCGGACCCAGACGCCTCGTCGCGAGGTCATCTATGCACTCACGTACGCAACGTTCCTGATGGTCTTTGCCCTCTCTTGGGGCCTCTCTTCTGGTTTCGAGGTGATGGCGACGCGTGACTCAACCATCGCTGTGCACATCAGGGACGCTGCCGAGCCTCTAAGTGGCGTTCAGGTGGTCCACCTTCACGAGGCCTTGATCATTCGCAATCTTCCAGGGGGAAAGTTTTTCGTAGTTCCAGAGGCGCGAATCCAGCTCATAGAGCAACTCCCGTGAGGGCGCCTAACAAGACGCTGAAGCTGACGTCCGCGGGCTTCAGCCGTTTGGGCGGCTTCAGCTCGACACGCATCTTGGTAGGCTCATGCGCGGCCGCAGCTTAGCGGCCATCCGTTATGCGGCGCGAGAATCCGCGATGCGAGTGCAAGCGCCTCCTGCTGGGCACGGGTAGATGACGCGGTGAAGCTCCCGAACCGAGAGCGGGCCCAGGTTCCGACCGAGAAGGTGCGTGGCTATCTCCTTTCGCCGAGCCACCCCGTCGGGCGATTCAAGGCACGATTCTTCGAGTCGCTTGGCTACACTCTCGACAACTGGGAGGCACTGTCCGAGGCTCTGCGCGAGGTCGCGCGAGTGGGAGAGGCGGAGGAAGTTGCCACCTCCGCGATTCGTCACCGCCTACCCGCTGGAGTGATTCATGGCATTCCGTGAACTCGATACGGTTGTCCTAGAGCGCGATCTGCCCGAGTTCGGACTTTGCAAGGGCGATCTGGGCGCGGTCGTCCACGTCCACGAACCAGAGGGGCTCGAGGTCGAGTTCGTGACCGCGGCGGGGCGTACCGAAGCGGTCGTCTCGCTTGCCCGATCGGACGTTAGAGCAATCGCGGAGACAGATCTCGTTTCGGTCCGCTCGCTTCGACGCTCTGCATAGGGATCGCTGTGCGCTGCATAACAAGCGACTGCTGCTGACCGGGCACCACCGGGCTTCGAGTTCGTGGTAGCTTGTGGCTCAGTCGGCTGGCAGCCGTTGCGAGAGGTTCCCGCGGCCCGGCAGCTGAGCCGCCGGTCCGAAGGCGGAAGCCGGTCTGTTCCATCTCGCGCAACGACTTCGCTCGCGGTGACGCTTCGCCAGTCCCTAAGCGCCCCGCGCCTCCCACCACCCGTGGAACGACAGCGGGGCGTGGTGCTGGAGGTGGACGACGGCGAGCGGGCCGTCGGCGACGCGTTCGGCGCGCAGGACGACGAGGAAGGCGCGCTGGCGGCGGCCGTCGTAGCCCTCGCTGAGGAGCCAGCCGCGTTCGTCGGCGGGGTCGGCGTCGGCGGCGCTGCCGGGCGCCGGCGCGAAGACCGGCTCGCCGACGTAGACGCCCTCGCCGAAGGCATAGCGCTCGACGTCGCCCGAGTCGGTGTCGACGCGCACGATCTCGTTCCAGAAGCGCTCGCCCTCGGCGTGGCGCGCGAGATAGGCCCAGCGGTGGCGCTGGCAGCCGCGCAGCGGGCTCGCGATCGGGAACTCGTACGCGGCGTCGGCGGCGATCGTCTCGGCGCGCACGCGGCGGCCGGCGGGGTCGATCACGAAGCGGCGCAAGGCACCCGGCGCGTTGCGGCCCCAGCGCCCCTCCATGATCGTCCACATCAGCGGGTCTTCGCCGATGAAGTGGTCCGGGTCCTCGTAGCCGACGAAGTCCGCGACGATCTCGCCGCCGCGGTCGTAGGCGTTCAGCGCATGCCACATGAAGAGCGCGTCGGTCTCCAGCGCGATCGGATCGCCCTCGCCTTCGCGCGGCACGAGCAGGAGCAGGCTCCCCTGCTCGGGCCGCCAGCGGAACGCGCCGGCGAGGCTCGCGAAGCCGGTCAGGAAGGGCAGCAGCGCGACCTCGACCGGGTGCAGGTGCAGCACGCGCCAGCGCGCGGTGACGAACCAGTCGTGCAGGTACGCGTAGCGCGGCAGCTCGAGCGCGCGCTCCGACGCGATGCGGCCGTCGCGCGCGAAGGTCGTCAGGTGGGCGGTGACGCTCCGGCCGTACTCGAGCCCGCAGTGCAGCCACTCGCCGGTGCGCGCGTCGGTCTTCGGGTGCGCGGCGTACCAGCCGGGCGCCGAGCGGCCGCCGAGGCGCGCGCGCCCGAGCGTCTCGAGCGTCTCCGGGTCGAGCTCCCACGGCTCGCCCTCGCCCGGGGCTCCCGACTCGTCGAACGCGTACAGGCGTCCGTGCTTCACGATCGCCGACACGCCGGCCTGGTTCGCGATCGCGCGGCCGAAGAGGTTCGCGAACGGGCCGCCCGGCGCGAGCGTGCTCCACGTCGCGTGGCGGTAGTGTCCCTCCGCCTCCTCCTCGATCCACTTCGCGGTGCGCGTGAAGCGGTTGCGGTAGTGCACGCGGCCCGCGTCGAAGCGGAAGGCCTGGAGCATGCCGTCGCCGTCGAGCATGCAGCGCTTGCGCAGGCCGTCGCGCTCGAAGCGGCCCGGGCCGTTGCGGTAGAGCGTTCCGGCGAGCGCCGCGGGCAGGCGGCCCTCGACCGCCGCCTCGTAGTCGTGCTCTTCGAGGAGCGACGTCGCGAGGCCGAGCCACGGGCGGTCGCGCTGGGCTTCGAGCGGCGGGAAGAGCGACGCGTCGAGCGGCGCGTCGGCGGCGCGCGCGCGCACGGCCGGGAGCCAGAGCGCCGCGCCGGCGGCCGCGCCGCGCGCGAGGAAGGCCCGTCGCGAGATCACGCGCGCAGTTCTAACAGATCCGCGCGCGGAGCTGGGCCGTCGAGGCGATCAGAAGCCCTCAGCGACCTCGCTGCCGACGGTCACGAGCCGGACGCTGCCGCGCTCGACCATGTGGAGGAGCGTCGCGACGATCTCGTCCTCGTCGTCGGTCAACGTCCAGAGCACCTCGATCAGCTGCGCCAGCGTGGCGGCGGGCGGATCCTCGAGCTGGCCGGGAGCGGTCGGAATCGGGGTCGCGGTCGCGTGCATGGCGTCGTGCCCTCCTGACCCGGGCCCAGAGCACGCGGCGTGCCAACCGGCAGGCCCGACGCGAGACGCCGTCTCAAGTTCTCGAAAACCTTCGATGTTTCGCGTGAGAACCCCGCCGCCGCCCAAGGCGGCACCCGCGGGCCGGCGCGTCGGCGGTCGCGGCGCGCGCGTCGGATCTACAACGCGGCGTGCAAGGCGCGCTCGCATCTCGGGCGGAGGCGGGCAGAATACGGCCCACACGAGGAGGACCCGGGATGGCGACCGCGCGCGTGGTGGAGGAGCTCGACGTTCCGGTGGACCGGCTGTGGGCGCTCGTCGCCGACTTCGGCCGCTGCGACTGGATCCCCGGAGCGAAGGTGGAGCTCGAAGGCCAAGGGGTCGGCATGGTGCGCGTGATCGGCGGCGCGATCCGCGAGCGCCTCGACGCGCTCGACCCCGCGGCGCGCACGCTGCGCTACTCGATCGAGGACGAGGGCATCCCGTTCCCGGTCCGCGGCTACCGCGCGACGATGAAGGTCGACGCCGCGGAGGGCGGTGCGCGCCTCACCTGGACCTGCGAGTGCGAGCCGAAGGGCGTGTCGGACGCCGAGGCCACGGCCCAGATCGAGGGCATGTACCGAACGATGATCGGCTGGATCGGGGACACGCTCGCCAAGTAGGCGGCGTAGGAGCAGGTCAACGCCGACGCGCTGCGAACCACCCTCCGAGCGCGAGCAGCGCCGCGACCGCGAGCACGCGCGCCGCGCGCGAGAGCGCCGGCACCTGCGGCGCGAAGCCCGGGTCGTCGATCGACGTCGCGTCGATCGCGCCGCCGGTCGTCAGCACGCCGCCTTCGACGCGCGCCGAGACGCCCTGCGCCGAGAGCGTCGGGTCGGCCTCGATCGCGTCGGCGAGGGCCTCGAGCACCTGCTCGGCCGTCTGACCGGCGCTCGTCGCGACCGCGACGACGACGCCCTCGATCGTCAACGACACGCTTCCGCCCTGCGCGGTGCCCTCGAGCTCGAAGTCGTCCTCGCCGAGGCAGACCGAGTGGCAGCCGTCGAAGTCGATGCGGTTGCCGTCGTCGCAGACCTCGGGTGCCTGCACCGCGCCGTCGCCGCAGTAGGCGCTGCACTCGGCCGGCACCGTGAAGTCCTCGCCGACGTCGATCGCGCCGCCGCCGGTGTCGGTCGCGCCGGCGCCGAAGCCGCGCGCCGCGAACGCGTCCCACAGCAGGCATGCGTCGGCGCCGCCGGTCGACGCGAGGTCGGCCTGGAGCAGCGCGTCGCGCGCCTCGAGGAAGTCGGGGTCGCAGGGCTGGATCGAGAGCGCGTCGACCACGAGCGCGATCGCGCGCTGGTTGCCGGCCGCTCCCGGCTCGAGCGCGGGGTCGAAGCCGTACGCGCCGACGAGCTGCCAGTACACCTGCCACAGCGCGGTCGCCCACACCACGCCGACCCCGTGCGGAACGGTCTGGGTCTCGACGTCGGCGAAGGTCAGCGGGTTCACCCCGACGTCGGTGCTGTACGGGAACGAGCGGATGCCGCCGGCGTTGCCGGCGAGGTACGCGGCGATCGGGCGCGGGTCGGGGCCCGTGTCGCCCGGGCGCGCGAGCATCGACAGCGCGAAGAAGTCGCTCCAGCCCTCGCCCATCGACCCGCCGCGGCTCGCGTCGAGGCACGCGACGGTGCCCGGGCCGCCGGTCAGGCGGTTCGTCACGCCGTGGCCGTACTCGTGCAGCACGACGCCCGAGTCGAGCGCCGAGTCTCGCGCGACGAGCACCTGGAGCGTCGCGTCGACGCCGCCGCCGAGCTCGGCGGCGATCTCGGCGCCGTCGCTCTGGCCGACGAAGAGCGACGGGATCGTGATCGTCGCGTCGGTGCCGGACATCGTCACGAGCGCGTCGCCCTGGTTGTTCGCGACGATCGCGCCGATCGCGCCGGCGTCCTGCGCGTTCTTCACCTTGACGGTGAAGTTGCACGCGCCGCGGTCGACGAGCGCGAGGTTGCCCGAGACGGCGCCGGGGTTCGAGAGCGGCGAGCACGCGTCGGTGGTCGTGTTGACGGTGCCGCCGCCGTCCTCGTCGGGGTCGAGCGCGCGCACGACGGCTCCGCCGACGCCGACTGTGCCCGGCGACGGGCCGAACTCGGCGGCGCCGGCCGGCCGCGGGCCGGCGATCGACGCGGGGGCGTTCACGAGCACGCGCGGGCCGGCCGCCGTCCAGACGTACATCTGCATCCGCGGCACGAAGCCGTCGGGCGGCGTGCCGAACGACGCGTTGTTCAGGTCGGAGCCGTCCTGCACGTCGGCGCGCACCGCGTCGCCGCCGAGGCCGCCGTTGCCGTAGTTGTTCGTCTGGAAGTTGCCGGCCGGCTCGTCGAAGCCGAAGCGGTGGAAGACGTCGTGGGAGACGTTGTTCCAGTAGAAGAGGTTCGTGATCGCCGCGGCCTGGTAGCCCGACGGCGGCTGGTCGAGGTCGAGCGCGAAGTCGAAGTCGCGCGTCGGGCTCGACGGGCGGAAGCCGCCGACGTCGTTCGCGTCGACGTCCTCCTGTGCGTGGACGTTGTTGCCGCGCGTGTCGGTGTACTCGGCCCCCGGCGCGCCGTTCTCGTCGTGCCAGCCGAAGGGCGAGGCCGAGAGGTCGGCCGGGTCGACCTCGAGCGCGCGCGCGCCGTCCTCGGGGTCGCGCACCGGGTGCGGGAACGCGCGGTACGAGTCGTGCGCGACCCAGTCCTGGACCTCGCGCACCGCGCCGCTGTGCGCGTCGACGAGCACCGCGCCCCAGAACGCGCCGTCGGGCGTGCGCAGCACGACCTCCCAGACGAGTGCGACCTCCCGGTCGGGCGCGGCGCCGTGCGGCGCGAGCGCGAGGTAGGCGAGGCGCACGCGCACCGGGTCGCGCGACAGCGACGGCGCGGCGAAGCGCGCGCGGCGCTCGGGGC
>CAZQYK010000465.1:0-3860 GCA_964597285.1 uncultured Spirochaetales bacterium | reverse complement strand
GCCGCGCGCGGCGCGACCTTCCGCGACGATGGCGACGGCGGCGGCGTCTTCGAGTGGACGCCGTCGGCGGCGCAGGTCGGCGCGCACCGCGTGCGCTTCGAGGCCCTCTCGTCGAGCGGCCTGCGCTCCGGCGCCGTGCTGCGCGTGGACGTGCTCGAAGCGACGGGTCGTCCGGCGCGCCAGGCCGGCGTCAGGCGGTGGCCAGGATCTCGGTGACGAGGTAGCCCTCGCCGTCGTCGGCGTCGACGACCGGAAGCCGGTCCATCAGGTCGTTCAGGTAGTGGCAGACCTCGGCGTCGAGCTCGTGGAAGCGCAGGACGAGCCCGCGCTCGCCGTCGTCGCGGTGCACGCGGGCGCGCACGACGAGCGGCCGATCGCGCTCGTCGACGTGCACCGCGAGATCGAGCTCCATGCCGATCTCGAGCCCGGGGCAGGGCTGCACGCGCATGCCGCCGACCGAGATCTCGTGGCCCATCAGCACGCGCGTCGCCTCCTCGCCGAGCGCGACGACGCGCTGCTCGATCTCGCAGCGGGCCGCCTCCCGGCGCTCCGCGGGCTCGACGGCCTCGATGGCGCACTCCGGTGCCGCACCGACGGACGCGCTCGCGCACGCCGTTGCCGTGGCGGGCTCGAGAGAGACGCGCTCGGGCGCCGGACCGCGCACGCCGGACGACGGCAGTGCGCCCGCTCCGCAGTAGACCGCGGGCCCGTCGGAGTGCGCGGCGACCACGGCGCGCAGGCGTTCGTGCTGGCGACGGCTCACGTTCTCGAAGCGGGCGGTGACGGTCTGGGTTCCCGGCGGCGCCCCGTCGGCCGGGCCTGCCTGCAGCGTGCGCGCCTTGACCGAGAAGGCCTTGCCGCCGGCGACGTCGCCCGGGATCTGGAGCGCGAACGACGCACCGCGCTCGGTCGGATGCCCGGTGAGCAGACGACAGCCTCCGACCGAGAGGTCGGCCAGGATCGCCGGCCGCTGTCTCCAGCCCGCGCGGAAGCGCACCGGCGCGCCGATGCTGACGCGCGTCGCGCGCCGCTTCTCCGGGCCGCGGTAGAGCGCGTGGACGATCAGCGCGCGCAGCGCGGCGCGATGCACCGGACGTCGCACGATCTGCGTGATGCCCGCGCGCCGCAGCGAGTTGCGCAGCGTGCGCGAGTCCTGCTCGAGGATCGCGAGCTGCTGTGGCTCATAGGTCGCGGCGCGCAGGTTCAGCTCGAGCATCAGCTTCGGCGTCGCGATCACGAGCTCCCAGCGGATCTCGCGGTCCTCGGGGCCGAGGCCGCCGCGGCGCTCGACGAAGGGCGTCCCGACCTCCTCGAGCAGGGTGCGCAGGTCGTCGAGCTCGCCGTCGTGGACGAGCAGGGTCATCGGCGGAGCGGGCGGCGGCGTCATCGGGTGCCAGTGCGGCTCGTGGTGCGCAACTCCCATCGGCCGCCGGCCCGGAGCCCTGAAGACGCTGGGCGCCCGAAAGGGGAGCGGTGCCGGAGGCGCCGCTCGGCCCCGCGGGAACCGCGCGCCGGCGGGGCCGCGCGGCGCGCCGCGCTGGCTATCCTCGGGCGCTCGCGACCCGCGAACCGGAGGACGCGTGCCCCTGAGCTCCAGCACCGCGAACGTCGTGGCGGCCCTGATCATCGGCGCATCGATCGTGGCCGGCACCTTCCTGATCCGCAGCGCGATCGACGACGCGAGCGTCGAGATCGCCGCGCTGCGCGGCGCGCTCGAGGCCGGAGCGCCGGAGCCGCGCGAGGAGCGCCAGGCGCGGCCCGGCCAGCCCGAGCCCAACCGCCGCTACTCGGTGAAGACCGAGGGCTCGCCGCTGCGCGGCAACCCCGACGCACAGCTCGCGATCGTCTCGTTCATGGACTTCGAGTGCCCGTACTGCCGGCGCGTCAACGAGACGATGGAGCGGATCGAGGAGGAGTACGGCGACCGCGTGCGGATCGTGTTCAAGCACCTGCCGCTCACCGGCCACGCGCGCGCGCCGGCCGCGCACGCGGCGGCCGAGGCCTCGCACCGCCAGGGCCGCTTCTGGGAGATGCACGACCGGATCTTCGCGAGCCCGCGCGAGATGAGCCCGGAGAAGTACGTCGAGTACGCGCAGGAGATCGGCCTCGACGTCGAGCGCTTCCGGCGCGACGTCGCGTCGAGCGAGGTCAAGCGGCGCGTCGCCGGCGACCTCGCCGAGGCGGCGACGCTCGGCGTGACCGGCACCCCGAGCTTCTTCGTCAACGGCCGCTTCCTCTCCGGCGCGCAGCCCTACGAGGTGTTCCAGGCGCTGATCGACGAGGAGCTCGGGACCGGGTAGGGGGCCGTGGCTGCGACGAGTCGAGAAGCCAGCAGGAGCGGAGGCCACTGTTCGACTCCGCTCGGCTACGCCTCGCTCCGCGCGCGGCTTCGCCGCGCGTGACTAGCGGCCGCGGCGCGGGTGCACCGAGGTGCACTCGACCCAGCGCTCGCGGACGAACAGCGCGGGGTCGCGGACGGCGACCTTGCACTGCTTCTGGTCCGGGCTCACCTCGAGCAGCAGCCCCTCGCCCGACCAGAAGTCGCCGGCCCACGAGTCGACGAAGACCGGCGTGCCGCGGTTCGGCATCAGGCAGCCGCCGAGCGCGACGGCGGCGGCGACGGCGAGCGCGAGCAGTGCGGCGCGGGGCATGGGCGGTGGATCGGCGCGCGGGCGTCCGGACTGAACCGGGACCGGATGGCAGGATCCGCGGGGTGAACGTCATTGCGGACACCCCGGGATCCGGCGACGCTCGGGCCCGTGACCCACCGCCGCGTCCCCGCCCGCGGGCCGAGGCCCGAAGGGAGGTTTCTGCATGACGACCACGATCGGACTGCTGCTCTTCGACGACGCCGAGGAGCTCGACTTCGTCGGCCCGTGGGAGGTGTTCACGATGGCCGCGATGCCGCGCGACGACGTCTGCGTCGTCACGCTCGCCGAGAGGGCCGACGCGGTGCGCTGCGCGAAGGGCCTGCGCGTGATTCCGGACCACCGGCTCGCCGACGCCCCCGCGCTCGACGTGCTGCTCGTGCCGGGCGGGCAGGGCACGCGCCGCGAGGCCGGGAACGCGGCGCTGATCGACTGGATCCGCGGCGTCGCGCCGGGCCTCGCGTGGACGACGAGCGTCTGCACCGGCGCGCTGCTGCTGTGCGAGGCCGGGCTCGCACGCGGGCGGCGCGTGACGACCCACTGGGCCTTCGTCGAGTCGCTGCGCAAGCGCCACCCCGACGTCGAGGTGCTCGAGGGCGTGCGCTACGTGCGCGACGGCTCGCTGTGCACCGCGGCCGGCGTCTCGGCCGGCATCGACATGGCGCTGTGGCTCACCGGCCAGCTCTGGGGCGTCGACGCCGCGCGCAACACGCAGCGCGCGATGGAATACGACCCCGCGCCGCCCTACACCGCGGAGGTCTGAGGACCCGCGCGGGCGGGCGATGGCCGCGCCCGCGGCGAGCTGCGACACTCGGCCGCCGGGGGGTGCTCGCGCTGCGGGCTTTTCGGCAACGGTCGCTGCACGGCTGGACGCGGCGCCTCGAGCGGGCGCTGGCGCCGCTGCGCGGGCCGCGGCTGCCGCGCCACCAGCGCGTCTACGCGGTCTCGCTCGGCGGGGTGCGCTGCAAGCGCGTCGTCTGCGCCGACTCGCACCACGCCGCGACGATCGCCGCGCGGCTCCAGGTCTTCGCGGCCGACGCCGTCTACCCGCGGCTGCTGCTCGAGCGCGAGCGCGAGCTGTGGGTCGAGTACGTCGAGGGCGAACGGGTGCGCGACGCCGACGACGCGCTGCTCGCCGCACTGCCGCGGCTGCTCGCGGTGCTGATGCGGCGGGCGCCGCGGCTCGTGCCGCTGCGCGAGACGCCGTGGCTC
>CAZQYK010000464.1:0-3613 GCA_964597285.1 uncultured Spirochaetales bacterium | reverse complement strand
GGCGCGGCGCGGCGCGCTCGCGACCGCCGCGCGGCGTCCGGCGAGCGCCGCGCTCGCGTCGCTGCTCGCCGCGCTGCTCGTGCTCGGCCCGACGCCGATTCGCGCCGGCGGCGGCGGCGGGACGGCGCACCACTGGGAGCTCGCCGACCGGCTCGGCTCGAGCGCGGTGATGCTCGGCGCCGAAGGCGCGCCGCTCGCCGAGCGCGCGTTCGCGCCCTTCGGCGCGCCACGCGCGAGCGCGGGCCCCCGGGCCGGGATGCGCAGCCACTACGCGGGCCACCTGCGCCACGACGCGTCGGCGCTCGTGTACATGGGCGCGCGCTGGATGGACCCGGCCGCCGGGACCTTCCTGTCGATCGACCCGGTCGTGCCGGCGGCGGCCGATCCGCAGTCGCTGAACGCCTACGCGTACGCGCGCAACAACCCGGTCAACCTCGACGACCCGGACGGCGCCTGCGTGTCGCTCTTCGCGTGCGGGATGATCACGCCGACCGGGACGCTCGGTTCGCTGAACACGGTCGCGACGACGACGGCGATCTCGATCACCGACGGGGCCGGCAACACGTACACGACCGAGACGACGACCTACACCTACGGCGGCCAGATCGTCGCCGCGAGCGGCTCGTTCGACGGCGCCGCGCCGGCCGGCCTCGCGACGGCCGCCGCGCCGCACGCGCCGGGGCAAACCTCGCCGCATTCGGGCGCGACCTCGGGCGGCGTGCTGCGGACGGCCGGCGCGGTGCTGATCGCGGTCGTCGACCTCCTGATCGGCGAGAACTTCGGCTCGGCGTGGCTCGATCTGCTCGGCCCGTGGGGCCGCGGGCCGACCGGCGGCGTCCTGCCGCTCGCGTTCTCGGCTACGTTGGCCGCCGTGCGCAGCATGCTCCCGGCCGACGCCGCGGCGAACGGCATGCACTCGTGGCACGCGGGCTCGAACGCGGCGCTCGCGCGCAAGCTCGGGCTCGTCGGAGCGCCGCTGATCCTGCTCGCCGGCCTGCTGCACGAGACGCCGCTCGACCTCGGCTCGTTCTCGGCCGAGCTCCGCTTCCAGGGTCCGGTGAACCACGCGCTCGACTCGGTCGGCGACGTCGCGGCGAACGTGTTCGGGATGGCGGTCGGCTACGCGATCCCACGCGCGTCCGCCGTCGACGTCGCGGTCTCGGTCGGCAACCGCATCCCCGGGCCGGGCGAGACCGATCCGGCCTTCGGCGGCGGCGGGCCGTACATGGGCCGCCCGAGTGCGGCGTGGGGGAATTGAGCCCGAACGTGGAGGATCCATCGATGCGCCGAATCCTCTGCGCCGCCGCGGCGCTCGCCGTCGCGTGCGCGCACGCCGAGCCCTTCGCGCTGCGCGGCGAGCTCGACCGCGAGCGCTGGCTCGTGCGCCCGTGCGGCTCCGACGAGGCGTACCGGCTCTTGCTGAGCTCCGAGCAGGCCTTCGACTTCGCGCGGCTCGAGTCGGAGCTCGGCGCCGACGACCCGGCCGAGCCGCTGTGGGTCGAGTTCCGCGCGGTGCCGCTCGCGTCGGCGAGCGCGCCGTTCTCGACGGTCGGCGTCGACGCCGACGGGCCCTTCGTGCTGCGGCGCGGCTCGTGCGCGGACGCGCCGCGTCAGGAGTCGAGCAGATAGCCGCGCGCGAGCGCGGTGAAGGTCTCCACCTCGCGCGCGGCCCACGCGTCGTCGCGGCCGAGCTCGCGCGCCAGCAGCCGCGCCGCGCGCGGCGCGATCTCGATCGCCGCGCGCGCGTCGAGGAAGAGCGCGCGCGTGCGGCGCGCGAGCGCGTCGTCGAGCGTGCGCGCCATCTCGCGGCGCGCTCCCCCGACGACCATCGCGCCGGTGTAGGGGAGGTCGGGGTGCAGCGGATCGGCGAGCGCGGGGTCCTCGTCGGCGAGGGCCTCGACCGCGGCGAGGTCGGAGCCGTACGCGCGGCGCGCGAACTCGGCCGGCAGCGCCGGGTCGTCGCGCTCGAGGCGGCCGTGCAGCGGCAGCGCGTCGGTGACGCAGGGCCGCGGCGCCAGGCCGCCGACCGCGATCACGTCGGCCATCGCGTCCTCGGCCATCTTGCGATAGGTCGTCCACTTGCCGCCGAGGATCGTCACGAGGCCCGAGTTGCCGACGAAGACCTCGTGCTCGCGCGAGGTCTTCTTCGCCTCGGTGTTGCCGCGGCGCACGAGCGGCCGCTGCCCGGCGAACACCGAGAGCACGTCGCCGCGCCCGGGGTCCTTCGTCAGGTAGCGGCCGGCGTTGCGCAGCACGAACTCGACCTCCTCGGGCAGCGCTCGCGGCTCGAGCTCGGGCGCCGGCACCGGCGTGTCGGTCGTCCCGACCAGCACGCGGCCGTGCCACGGGATCACGAAGAGCACGCGCCTGTCGTCGGTGTGGGGCACCATGATGGCGTTCGGACCGGGCTGGAACGACGCGTCGAACACGAGGTGGATGCCCTGGCTCGGCAGCAGCATGTCCGGCGCCTCGGGCTGGTCGAGCCCGCGCACCGCGTCGCTGAAGATGCCGGTCGCGTTGACGACGACCTTCGCGAGCACGCGGTGCAGCGCGCCGGTCTCGCCGTCGCGCGCGACGACGCCGCAGGCGTGGCCGATCTGGCCGCCCGCCTTGAGGATCTCGACCACCTCGAAGTGGTTCAGCAGCACCGCGCCGTGGTCGGCGGCGGTGAGCGCGAGGTGGATCGCCATGCGCGCGTCGTCGAACTGCGCGTCGTGGTACATCGTGCCGCCGACGAGATCCTCGGGCTCGACGTTCGGGATCGCCGCGATCGTCTCGTCGCGGTCGAGGCCGCGGCTCGGCGCGAGGTTCAGGTCGCCGGCGAGCGCGTCGTAGAGCTTCAAGCCAACGCCGTAGAAGGGGCCCTGCCACCAGCGGTAGCGCGGCACGACGAAGCCCAGGTTCTGCACCAGGTGGGGCGCGTTGCGGTAGAGCAGGCCGCGCTCGCGCAGCGCCTCGCCGACGAGCGAGAAGTTCAGCTGCTCGAGATAGCGCACGCCGCCGTGCACGAGCTTCGTGCTGCGGCTCGACGTGCCCTTCGCGAAGTCGTGCGCCTCGAGCAGCAGCGTGCGGTAGCCGCGATTCGCCGCGTCGACGGCGACGCCGAGCCCGGTCGCGCCTCCGCCGATCACGATGATGTCGAAGCTCTCCCGGACCAGGCGGGCGAGCATCTCGTCGCGCTGCATGCGTGAGCGGATGCTACACGGCGCGCGGCACCGGAACAGCGTGTACCCTGCCGCCATGTCGCGCCCGTCGCGTCCGCCGCGCCGGCTGGTCGTCTCGCCTCATGCGGACCGGCGGCTCGAGGCGGCCCGCGCGTGGCTGCGCGCCCGCCGCCCGAGCGAGGAGGTGCGCGTGGTCGGCGCGAGTGCCGATGCCGGAGCCGACCTGCTGCGCGGCGCCGCCGCCGACGCCGGCGCCGCGTTCGGCTGGCACCGCGCGACCCTCGCGCGGCTGGCCGCGTCGCTCGCCGCGCCGGCGCTCGCCGCGCAGGGGCGGGTGCCGGTCGGACGGCTCGCGAGCGAGGCCGTCGTCGCGCGCGTGCTGCACGAGCTCGGCGAGCGCGGCGCGCTGAGCCGCTTCGCCGACGCGGGCCGCGGCCCGGGCATGGCGC
>CAZQYK010000463.1:0-4183 GCA_964597285.1 uncultured Spirochaetales bacterium | reverse complement strand
GCCACCATCAGGAAGAAGAGCGTGATCGGACCGACCAGCGCGGCCGCGTCCATGAACGAAGGCATGCGCCGCCTCGCGCCGGTCGGAGAACGGGGTCGCCCGCAGTCTGGGACCCCGCCCCGGCCGCGTCAACGCCGCGCGCCGCCGCGGCGCGCTGCAAGGATTCGGACGCGCCGGGCGTAGGAAGGGTTGAGATGCAGGCGGCGATCCGGCGTTCGAGCCCGAGCCAGGTGTTAGGATTCCGGCGCCCGAGACGGCCGGCGACGCGCCCGTCCGCCGCCGCGGCCGGAGGCCCGTTGGACGAGCCCGCGACCGACCCGCACGTCGCCGGCGCCCGCGCTGGCGACGTCGAGGCCCAGGGAGCGCTCTTCGAGGCGTTGCGCCCCGACGTCACGCGGCTGTGCCGGCGCCTGCTCGGCTCGCGCGAGGACGCCGAGGACGCCGCGCACGAGACCTTCCTGCGCATGCGCCGCGGCATCGGCGGCTACGACCCCGAGCGCCCGTTCCGGCGCTGGCTGCTGACGCTCGCCGCGCGCTGCGCGATCGACCGGCTGCGCCGCCGCCGGCGCGAGCTGCGGATCTTCGACGGGGCCGAGGACGCCGCCGAGCGGGACGCCGGCGGCGACACGCCGCTCGCCGGCGAGCTGCGCGAGGAGCTGCGCCGGCGCGTGCTCGCGGCGATCGACACGCTGCCCGACCGCTACCGCGCGCCGCTCGTGCTGCGCTACTACGCCGAGCTCGACTACGCCGCGATCGGCGACGTGATCGGCGTCGACGCGAACCAGGTGGCGACGCTGCTGCACCGCGGCCGGCGCCGGCTGCGCGACGCGCTCGGGCCGGAGACTCGGTGAGCTGCCCCGACGAGCCGGTGCTGGCGCGCTACGCGGACGGCGAGCTCGCCGGCGACGCGCTGCGCCGCCTCGAGGCCCACCTGATCGGCTGCCGCGCTTGCCGCACGCGCGTCGTCGCGCTCCAGAGCGAGTCGCTGCTGCTCGCCGACGTCCTCCAGGGGCGCGAGCGCTCGCACGCCGCGCGCTCCGCCGACGACGCGCCCGAGCCCGGCGCAGCGCTCGGCGTCCCGATCGCGATCGCCGCCGTCACCGCCGCGCTCGCGGTCGGCGGCTTCCTCGTCGAGACGCAGCTTCCCGGCGGTCTCGACCTCCTCAACCCACTGCGCCTGCTGGGAGTCACCGACATGGCCTTCGACCTGATCTTCGCGCTGCGCGTCCGCGCCCCCGGCCTCGTCGAAGGCGCGCTCGCGCTGGCCGGCGTCGCGTCGGTGTCCGCGCTGCTGAGCTTCGGCGTCGGCGCCGTGTACCGGCGCGTGTTCGGCGCCGGCGCGCTCGCGCTGTGCCTGCTCGCACCGGATCCGGCGGCCGCGTTCGAGCTGCGTCACGTCCACGACGGCGACCTCCGCATCGGGGCCGACGAGACCGTCGAGGGCACGCTCGTCGCGTCGAGCGAGAGCCTGCAGCTCGACGGCGTCGTCGACGGCGACCTCGTCGTCTTCGCCGAGCGCGTCTACCTCGCCGGCACCGTCCGCGGCGACGTCTACGCGTTCGCGCGCAACCTCGAGATCATCGGGCGGATCACCGGCTCGCTCGTCGGCGTCACCGAGCAGACCGACCTCGACGGCGAGGTCGAGGGCTCGCTCTACCAGACGACCGGGCGCCTCGATCTCGGTCCGGCCGGCCGCGTCGGGCGCGACGCGGCGCTCTTCTCGCGCGACGCCGTGCTCGCCGGCCGCGTCGGGCGCGACCTGCTCTTCGCCGGCCCGCGACTCGAGATCCGCGGCGAGATCGCGCGCCACGTGCTCGCGCGCTGGCGCATCGAGCGGCTGACGCTGCTCGACCCGGCGCGCGTCGGCGGCGACGTCGAGGCCTGGGTCGACCCGCCCGAGCGGCTCGAGCGCGCCTCCGGCGCCCGCGTGGCCGGCGCAGTGCGGGTCCACGCCCCCGAGACGGCCCACGACGCGTACTGGGCGGCGGTGCGCAGCCCGTGGGTGTGGGCCGTGCACGCGGTGGGCCTCGCCGCGGCGTTCGTGTTCGGCCTGATCGTCCACGCGCTGGCCCCGGCGCTGCTCGAGCTGCGCCTCGCGACCGCCCGCGACCTCTTCGTCGCGCTCGGCACCGGCTTCGCGGCGCTCGTCGTCACCCCGATCGCGCTGCTCCTGCTGGCGCTGACGCTGGTGGGCCTGCCGCTCGCGCTGCTCGGCTCGTTCGGGTACCTCACCGCGCTCTATCTCGCCGAGATCGTCACGGCGGCCGCGCTCGGGCGCTGGATCCTGCCGCCGCGCGGCGGGGGAACGTGGGCCTTCGGCCGCGCGCTGCTGGTCGGGCTGGCGGTGCTGGTGGTCGTCGAGCACCTGCCCTACGTCGGCGTGCCCGTGTTCTGTGTCGCGGTCCTGATCGGGCTCGGCGGCCTCGCGACGCGCGCGCGCCACGCGCTCGCCGCGCCGGGCGGGCTGCTCGCGCGCCCGGCGTAGCGCGCCTCCATCGCGCAGATCGGGCGTGCCAATCGCGGCCCGATCGTGCATGATGCCGCCCGTCTCGGACACGAGGAGGCCCCGATGGACGCGCTTTCGGCCGGCGACACCGCCTGGATCCTGACCTCCACCGCGCTCGTGCTCTTCATGACGATCCCGGGCCTCTCGCTCTTCTACGCCGGGCTCGTTCGCGCGAAGAACGTGCTGTCGGTGCTGGTGCAGTGCTTCGCGCTGACCGGAGCGATGAGCGTGCTGTGGCTCGTCGTCGGCTACAGCCTCGCGTTCGACACCACCGGCATGGAGGAGGGCGTCGTCGGCCGCGCCGCGTTCGTCGGCGGGCTCGGGCGCGTGTTCCTGTCCGGCGTCGGCGCCGACACGCTCTCGGGATCGATCCCGGAGGTGCTCTTCTTCGCGTTCCAGATGACCTTCGCGGTGATCACGCCGGCGCTGATCGTCGGCGCGTTCGCCGAGCGGATGCGCTTCTCGGCGATGCTGCTCTTCTCCTCGCTGTGGCTGATCTTCGTCTACGCGCCGATCTGCCACATGACCTGGGGCGGCGCGGGCGGATTCTTCGCCGACCTCGGCGTCTTCGACTTCGCCGGCGGGATCGTCGTCCACATCACGGCCGGCGTCGCGGCGCTGGTCGCGTGCATCGTGATCGGACCGCGCAGCGGCCACCCGGAGACGCCGGTCTTCCCGCACAACCTGACGCTGACCGTCACCGGCGCCGGCATGCTCTGGGTCGGCTGGTTCGGCTTCAACGGCGGCAGCGCACTCGCCGCCAACGGGCAGGCCGCGATGGCGATCACGGTGACGCACCTGTCGGCCTCGGTCGCGGCGTTGACGTGGATGGCGCTCGAGTGGGTGCAGCACGGCAAGCCGAGCGCGCTCGGCCTCGCGACCGGCGCGATCGCCGGCCTCGCCGCGGTGACGCCGGCGTCGGGCTTCATCGGCCCGGTCGGCGCGCTCGCGATCGGCGTCGCCTCGGGCACGTTCTGCTACTGGGCCAGCACCGTGCTGAAGATGCGCCTGGGCTACGACGACTCGCTCGACGTCTTCGGCGTGCACGCGGTCGGCGGCTTCGTCGGCACCTTGCTCGTCGCGATCTTCGCGTCGGCGGCGTGGGGCGGCAGCCAGGTCGACCTCGCGATCGGCCGGCAGCTCGCGGTGCAGCTCGGCGCCGCGCTCGGCACCGCGGCGTACACCGCGGCGGTGACCTTCGCGCTGCTCAAGGCCGTCGAGCTCGTCGTTCCGCTGCGCGTCGACGTCGCCGACGAGGCGCAGGGCCTCGACCTCGCGCTGCACAACGAGGCCGGCTATCGGATGTAGGGGGCCTCGGCGGCGCCGCGCTGGCGGCGCAGCAGCGCGAGCAGCGGCAGCACGGCGAGCGAGAGCGCGGCCATCGCGGCGAGCGCCGTCGGATAGCCGAAGCCCGCGACGAGACGGCCGACGGTCCACGCCGACCACGCGCTGCACAGGTTGATGCCGCTCATGTACGCGCTGAACTGGGTGCCGCCGAGCGCCGGATCGGTCAGGTCCATGAAGAGCGCATACGCGCTCGCGACGTAGACGCCGAAGAGCACGTAGACGAGCGAGAGCGCCGCGAGCACCGGCCACGGGCCGGCGCCCGGGCCGAGCGCGACCGCGCCGGCGACGCCGAGCACGCCGACGGCGAGCGCGAGCACCGCGGCCGCGAGC
>CAZQYK010000462.1:0-4362 GCA_964597285.1 uncultured Spirochaetales bacterium | reverse complement strand
TCAGGTCGACGTCGAGCGCGCGCGGCGGAAGCTGTGGCGCCGCCGGCGCGCCGGGCGCCGCGGGCGTCGTCGCCGGGGCCGCCGCCGCGCCCGGCTGCGCCCGCGCGTCCATCAGCCGCGGCACGAGGCGCCAGATGCGCGCGACGAGCGAGCGGTCGCGCGTCGTCTCGGCTCGGCGCAGCGCGTCGTAGATCTGGCTCATCGCGCCCCATACTAATGCGTGTGCCGTTGCAGAGGGCAACTGCGTGCTCCGGGCGGCCGATCCGGGGCCTTTGGGGCCGAATCGCCCCGCACGGATGGCGGTCAGCCGGAGTCGCCCGGGCCGGGTTCCTTCCCGCCGCCGAAGATCACGCGAGCACTGCGCTGGTAGGTCACGTACGCCCACGCCCACTCGAAGAGCACGACGACGCGGTTGCGGAAGCCGATCAGCCAGACGATGTGGACCGCGAGCCAGACGACCCACGCGATCGCCCCGCCGATCTCGATGCCGCCGACCGACGCGACCGCGGCGCGTCGCCCGACGGTCGCGAGCATGCCGCGGTCGCGGTAGCGGAACGGCCGCCGCGGGCGGCCGGCGAGGTCGGCGCGGATCGCCGCTGCGGCGTGGCGCCCCATCTGGATCGCCGGCGGCGCCATGCCCGGCACCGGCCCGCCGTCCTGCTCGACGTGCGCGAGGTCGCCGACGACGAACACTTCGGGGTGGCCGGGCAGCGAGAGGTCCGGCGCGACGCGCACGCGGCCGGCGCGATCGCGCGGCGCGCCGAGCGACGCGGCCAGCGGCGACGGCGCGACGCCGGCTGCCCACAGCACGGTCGCGGCGTCGACGCGTTCGTCGCCGAGCGAGACGCCGCCGGCGTCGACCGCAGTCACCGTCACGCCGGTGCGCACCTCGACGGCGCGCGCCTCGAGCATCCGCCGCGCCCGCTCCGAGAGCTTCTCCGGGAATGCCGGCAGCAGGCGCGGCGCCGCGTCGACGAGGATCACGCGCGTCTCGCGCGGATCGAAGTTGCGGAAGTCGCGCGCGAGCGTGCGCATCGCGATCTCGCGGATCGCCCCGGCCAGCTCGACGCCGGTCGGGCCGCCGCCGACGACGACGAAGCTCAGCCACACGCGGCGGCGCGCTGCGTCGGTCTCGCGCTCGGCGGCCTCGAACGCGAGCAGCATGCGGCGGCGGATCTCGACCGCGTCGTCGAGCGACTTCAACCCCGGGGCGTGGCGCTCCCACTCGGGATGGCCGAAGTAGTGGTTCTCGACGCCGGCGGCGACGATCAGGTAGTCGTAGTCGAGCGCGCCGTCGCGCAGCTCGACGCGCCGACGCTCGGGGTCGAAGCGCGCGACCTCGGCCAGGTACACCGTCGCGTTCGCCTGGCGTCGCAGCACGCGGCGGATCGGCGCCGCGACGTCGGGCGCCGCGAGCGCGGCCGTCGCGACCTGGTAGAGCAGCGGCTGGAACAGGTGGTGGTTGCGCCGGTCGACGACGGTCACGCGCACCGGCGCGCGCCGCAGCGCTCGCGCCGCGTACAGGCCCGCGAAGCCGCCGCCGACGACGACGACGCGCGGAGGCGCGCGGTCCTCGGGGGGAATCGGATCGTGCGAGCTCGCGTGCATCGCGGAGACCTTCGCAGCGGGGCGTCGAGGGCGCACGTGCGGGGGATCTCGTGTCCGAGCCACAAAGTTTCGCGCGATCGTTTGGTTCACGAATCGGCGCGCTGCTCGCGTCGACCGCGGCCGACGCGGAGCCGCCGCTCGACCCGATCATCTTCGTCCACGGAGGCTCGGGCTCGGCCGCGCAGTTCGAGACGCAGGCGATGCGCTTCGCCAGCAACGGCTATCCGCACCGCTACATCCGGGCGCTCGAGTACGACTCCTCGTCGATCGGCGACATCCTGCCCGCCGTGCTCGCCGAGCTCGACGCGCTGATCGCCGAGCTTCAGGCGGAGACCGGCCGTGCCCAGGTCGAGCTGCTCGGCCACTCGCTCGGAACGTTCGTCTCGCAGACCTACCTGTCGACGCCGTCGCGCGCCGCGAACGTGGCGCACTACGTGAACATCGACGGCGCCTCCGCCACGGCGCCGCCGGGCGGGGTGCCGACGCTGGCGCTGTGGGCCGGCGCCGCGCCGCCGGTCGGCGAGATCGTCGGCGCGCTGAACGTGACCCTCGCCGGCCAGGAGCACATCGAGTGCGCGACCTCGGCCGAGGCCTTCTTCGAGATGTACCACTTCTTCCGCGGGCGGGCGCCGGCCACGACCGACGTCGTGCCGGAGCCGCCCGGGCAGCTCTCGATCTCGGGCCAGGTGAACTTCTTCCCGAGCAACGAGGGCATCGAGGGCGCGACGCTCGAGATCTGGCAGGTCGACGGCGCGACCGGGCTGCGCAAGGGAACCGGGCCGGTGGCGACGCGCACGATCCCCGTGAGCGGAGACTGGGGCCCGATCGACGAGGTCAGGGGTGGACGCCACTACGAGTTCGCGGTGAAGCGCGAGGGCGAGCTCGACCTGAACTTCTTCTACGAGCCCTTCGTGCGCAGCGACCACCTGATCCGGCTGAACATCGCGACCGGCCTCGCGCCCTTCATCGACGCCAGCGACGACCACACCGCGCTGACGGTCGTGCGGAACCGCGAGTTCTGCGGCGACCTCGGGTCCGCCAGCGACGTGCTCGAGGTCGACGGCACGAACGTGCTCAACCCGACCACCGCGTCGTGCGCGACGGTGGGCTCGGGCGCGGCGGCGGTGTTCCTGTTCGACGACGGCTCCGACGGCGTCAGCGACGTGGGCTCGATCCCGTTCCCGTTCTCGCTGCTCGCCTTCCTGACGGGCGCGGACCTGTTCATCCCGAGCGACCCGCCGGGCAGCGTGTCGGTCGTGACGGTCCCGCGTGGCGGCGGCGCTGCGCGCACCGTCCACGTCCCGAACCTGCCGTCGACCCAGGCGCGCGTGGTCGTGCAGCTCTACGACTTCGAGCCGTAGCCCGGGCTTCCCCTTCGCGGGACTCGTCGTCCTGGCGCAGGATTTGCATCCGACGCGCCAGGACCGACGAGACCCCGCCGAGGAGTGCCGCCCGATGCACTGGACGCCGCGCCGCGGAAGGAAGTGCAACCGGAGGTGCAAGAACTGCTCGCGGGAACGCTGATCCGCTGCTCACGAGCTCATCTGGAGGACTCCCCGTGGCAACGCAAGTTCGCACCGTTCTCGTCCTGCTCCCGCTGCTGCTCGCGCCGGCCGCATTCGCCGGCAACGACTTCGACGACCGCGAGGCGCTCGCCGCGAAGCTGACCCTCGACGAGCAGGCGCCACTCGCCGACGCCGAGGAGGCGCTTGCCGACGCCGAGGAGGCGCTCGCGAGCGCCGAGGCGGAGCTCGCCGAGGTCGAGGCTGCCGTCTCCGACGCCGAGGCCGCGCAGGTCGCCGCCGACGCCGCCGAGCTCGCCGCCGAGGACGCGCTCGCCAGCGCCGACGACGCGCTGACGGCGGCCGAGGACGCGCTCCAGGCCGCGATCGACGCCGCCGCGAGCGCCGAGGAGATCGCCGCGCTCGAGGCGGCCCTCGCCGACGCGGAGGCGGATGCCGCAGCCGCGGCCGCCGCGCTCGCCGACGCGCAGGCCGCCGCGGCCGACGCCGCGCAGCAGCTCGCCGACGCGGAGGCCGCGCGCGACGCCGCCGGCGACGCGGTCGCGACCGCGCAGGCCGAAGCCGACGCGGCCGCCGCGAGCGTGCAGGCGATCCTCGACGAGATCGAGGGCACCGAGGCGCTCGTCGCCGCGCTCGACGACGACCAGGTCTTCGCGCTCAACCGCTCGCTCAACAACGCCGTGCACAACGGCCTGCTGCCGCTCGATCTCGACCTCGACCTGCTGCAGCGGATCGTCGACGGCGACTTCGGCAACCGCGAGATCCAGCAGCTCACGCAGGGCGTCGAGCTCGAGGCGCGCTTCGAGCGCCACGCGGCGCGCTTCGAGGCGAAGGCCGAGGCGAAGGGCGACGACAAGGTCCTCGCGCACGCGGAGCGCGCGCGCGCGAAGGGCGACGCGTTGAAGGAGAAGTTCCTCGCGCGCGCCGGCGCCGCCGACGCGGTCGACGACGCCGGCGGCGACGCGGCGCACGAGGCCGCGGCCTCGCAGGCGCAGGACGCGGCCGGCGAAGCGGCGCGCGACGCGGCGGTGCAGGGCGCAAAGGGGGCAGCCGGCGCGCTCGCGCGCGAGATCGCGCGCGAACAGGGCCGCGGCCACGCCCACGGACGCCGATAATCCGCATCGGGCACGCGCGGCGGACCGCAAACGGTGGCGGGCTCGGGGCCCGCGCCGGGTCCGCCGCGCGTTCGGTGCGGGCGTCGGCCTCGCGGCGCTCGCCGCCGCGCTCGTCG
>CAZQYK010000461.1:0-3433 GCA_964597285.1 uncultured Spirochaetales bacterium | reverse complement strand
GACGCCGGGCCGCTTCGCGGCGATCGGCGCGCTCGACGACGCGGAACGCCTGCTGCGCCGCGAGACCGGCACGATCGTCAGCGCCGATGTCGCGGAGCGGGTGATCGAGGAGCGCTAGGCGCGGCGCCGGGCGATCTCGGGGCGCTAGCGCAGCGCCGCGAGCGGGTCGTCGGCGAGGCGCTCGCCGAGCGCCGCGAACTCGGCGCGCATCGATGCGTCGGGCACGGCCGGGGCCAGGCGCTCGAAGAGCGCGCGCGTCGCGGTCTCGTGGGCCTCGGCGGACGCGCGGTCGCCGCAGCGGCGGCCGAGCTCGGCGAGGAGCGCGTGGGCCCGCCAGGCGACCGACGGGTGCTCGATCTCGCGTGCGATCTCGAGCGCGCGGCCGAGCGCCTCGGCCGCGGCGTCGCGCTCGTCGACCGCGAGCAGGATCTGGCCGCGCAGCTCCTGTGCGCGGCACACGAGCTTGCGCGCGCGCGACGCGTTCGAGCCCTCGACGTCGCGCTCCGACAGCTCGAGCGCGCGCTCGGGCTCGCCGCGCGCGAGCGCGAGCCGCGCCTGCGCGTGCGCGAGGTGGGTCGACCAGCGCCACTGCATCCAAGGGTCGGAGTCGGTCGCGGCCTGGTGCGCCACCGGCGCGAGCTGCGCGTCGGCGTCGTCGAGGCGGCCGAGCGCGAGCCAGTTGCCGGCGAGGTTGATCGCGCCGTTCGCGTACAGCTCCGGCGCGCCGGCGATCAGCCCGAGCTCGACGGCCTCGCGCCCGATCTGGGTCGCCTGGCGGTTCAGCTCGGCCGCGCGCTCGTGGCAGCCGAACTCCGCGTGCGCCCAGCCGAGCGTGTTCAGCAGGCGCGCCTTGATCGCGCGGTCGCCGATCCGGTCGCAGACCTGGAGCGCGTCGGAGAGCACGCCGATGCCGCGCGCGTAGTCGCCGAGGCAGACCGCCGAGATGCCGAGGAACCACGCGGCGACGCTCGCCTCGCCGGGCGCGCCGCTGCGGCCGGCGACCGCGATCGCGCGCTCGGTGAGCGCGACGCAGCGGCGGTACTCGCCGCGCCACTCGGCGCGCATGCCGGCCTGCGACAGCGCCATCACGAGCGCCGACGCGCGGCCGCTGCGCTCGCCGAGCTCGACCGCGCGCTCGATCAGCGAGTCGTCCTCGAGCTCCTTGCCCTGCACGAGGTTCCACTCGTCCTGGCTCACCCACGCGACGACGCGAGCCGACTCGCCGCCAGGCGCGCGCGCCTGCTCGAGCGCGCGCGCCTCGCAGACCTTCGAGGTCTCGTAGTCGTGGCCCCAGAGATAGGAGTAGGCGGCCCTGGCGTGGCCCATCGCCGCGTCGGCCGGGGCCTCGGCGAGCTCGGCGGCGCGGCGAAACGCGTCGCCGGACGCGGCGAAGGCGCTCGTCATCCAGCAGCACTCGCCGCGCCGCAGCTCGAGCGCGCGCAGCCGCGCGCGGTCGACGCCGCCGACGCGATCGGCGATCTCGAGCGCGCGCTCGCAGTGGTGGACCGCGGCGTGGTTCGCGTAGGCTACCGCCGACTTCTCCGACGCCAGCTCGTGGTAGCGCAGCGCCCGCTCCCATTCCTCGGCCTCGGCGAAGTGATGCGCGAGCGCCTCGTAGTGCTCGGCGATGCGGTCGGCGTAGAGCTCCTCGATCGCCTCGCCGACGGCGCGGTGCAGCGCCTTGCGCCGCGCCAACAGCACGCTCTCGTAGGCCACCTCGTGGGTCAGCGCGTGCTTGAACATGTACGCGAGCTCGGGGTGCAGCGCCTTCTCGTAGATCAGCTCGAGCGAACGCAGCTCGGAGACGACGTCGTCGAGCCGGCCGGCGGCCTCGTGGATCCTCGACAGGAGGCGCATCGCGAACTCGCGCCCGATCACCGACGCGAGCTGGATCGCGCGCTTCGGCTCGTCGGCGAGGCGGTCGAGGCGCGCCATCAGCACGTCCTGGATGCGGTCGGGGATCGCGACGTCGGCGAGATCGCGCGTCAGCGTCACGCGCCCGTCGCGCAGCGCGAGCACGCCCTCCTCGAGCAGCGAGTTCGTCACCTCCTCGACGAAGAGCGGGTTGCCCTCGGCCTTCTCGGCGATGCGCTGCTGCAGGCGCTCGGGCAGGTCGCTCGCCTCGAGCAGCGAGCGCACCATCGCGGCGGTGGCGTCGTGGGCGAGCGCCTGGAGCTGCACGCGCACGTGGAAGCTGCGGTCGCCGAAGGGGTGCTCGTAGCCGGGGCGGTGGGTCAGCACGAGCAGCACGCGGGCGCCGGCGATCGAGTCGGAGAGGAAGGCGAGGAACTCCTCGGTCGCGGCGTCGACCCAGTGCAGGTCCTCGATCACGATCACCTCGGGCGCGGACTCGGCGGCGCGCAGCAGCCGCGCCTGGAGCGCGCGGCACATCTCGGCGCGGCGGGTCATCGCGTCGAGCGCGTCGACCGCGGCGTCGCCCGACGGCAGCGACAGCAGCCGCCGCAGGTACGGCAGCGTCCAGCCGAGCGCGCCGCCGAGCTCGCGCTCGCGCGCCTCGAGCTTCGCGAGCGCCGACACCTCGTCGTCGCGGTCGTCGACGCCGTGCAGCCGCCGCACCGCGTCGGCGATCGCGAGGAAGGGCGTGCTGCGCGCGTAGGACGCGCAGTGCCCCTCCATCCAGATGTGGGGCTCCGCGTCGAGGCGCCGGCGCAGCTCGCGCAGCAGCCGCGACTTCCCGATGCCGGCCTCGCCGACGACGAACGCGACCTGCCCGCGCCCGGCCTTCGCGCGCTCGAACGCGTCGACGAGCGCGTCGAGCTCGCGCTCGCGGCCGACGAAGGCGGTGAGCCCCTCGCCCGACTCCTCGAGCACGTCGACGCGCCCCTTCCCCGGCAGCGCGCGCAGCACCTCGAAGGCGCGCACCGGCCGCGACTTGCCCTTCACCTCGGCCGGCGGCAGCGCGCGCAGCTCGAAGAAGCCGTCGACGAGGCGTGCGGTCGTCGCCGAGATCACCACGCGTCCCGGCTCGGCGAGGCCCTCGAGCCGCGCGGCGAGGTTCGTCGTGTCGCCGACGGCGGTGTAGTCCATGCGCAGGTCGTCGCCGATCCGGCCGACCACGACCGGGCCGGTGTGGATGCCGATGCGCATCTGGAAGCGGCGGCCGAAGCGCTGCCGGACCTCGGCGTCGAGCTCCTCGAGCCCGCGCTGGATCGCGAGCGCCGCGACGACGCTGCGCTGCGGCGCGTCCTCGAGTGCGAGCGGCGCGCCGAAGAGCGCCATCACGCCGTCGCCGGTGAACTGGTTGACCGTGCCCTCGTAGCCGTGCACGCGGTCGAGGATGATCCGGAACGCGCGGTCGAAGAGCCCGTGCACCTCCTCGGGGTCGGCGCGCGCGGCGAGCGCGCGCGACTCGGCGAGGTCGGCGAAGAGCACCGGGACGGGCTTTCGCGCGCCCACGATCGTCGACTTGTGG
>CAZQYK010000460.1:0-4531 GCA_964597285.1 uncultured Spirochaetales bacterium | reverse complement strand
CCCGAGAATCCGCGCACGCCCGCGTTTCCCGTTCGCCGCCACTGGAGGAGCGTGCGGAAGACGAAGAGCGAGAGGAACCAGGCGGCGACGAGAACCAGGGCGAGCCGCGGCATGGCCTAACGCTCCTCTCCGGAGTCGCCGTGGCGCAGGTGCTCGCGCGACACGTCGAGCAGCATCCGCACGTGCGCGTCGTCGAGGCGGTAGCGCATCGTCCGGCCGCTGCGCCGTGCGCGGACCACGCCGGCCGTGCGCAGCAGCCGAAGCGCCTGCGACACGGTCGTCTCCGAGGCGTCGATCGACGCCGCCAGGTCGCAGACGCACAGCTCGCCGGTCTCTAGCAGCGCGTAGAGCAGGCGGGCGCGCGTCGCGTCGCCGAGCAGCCGGAACAGCTCCGTCAGGCCCTCGACCTCGCCGTCGGCCGGCAGCCGCGCGCGCGCGAGCGCCACGCGCTCGGCATCGACGATCCGGACCGCGCAGGCGTCGAGCGGGAGGACGGGGGCGTCCGGGCGGTGCTGCGGCATGACCGATATATGAATACCTATTCATATTAAAACGAGCAAGGCCGCCTCCGGGGCCCCGATCCGGCCCGACGGCGATCGGCAGCGGCGTCGTCGGGGCGGGCCACAAGCGCCTCAGCTTCCTCGGCCCGTCCGCCGAAGAGCCCCGTGGAGTCGAGGCGCGCCGCCTCGGCCGGGGGAGTGCATGCGTTCCAGCGCCGGCGGAAGCGACGCAGACCGGCGGCTGCCGCGGCTGGCTCCGGGCTGGGAGCGCGCGGCCACGGCGCTGAATCCGGCGGAGGGGTTCTTGCTCTCGAGGATCGACGGACACACGCCGTGGGGCGTGCTGCGCGAGATCGGAGCGCTGCTGCCCGAGGAGGCCGACCTCGCGCTCGAGAGCTGGGTCCAGACCGGGCTCGTGCTGCTCGAGGAGGCCCCGCGGCGACCGCGCCCCGTCGAGGCGCCGGCGCGGGCGCCGGAGTCGTCCGGCGAGGACCCGATCGACCCCGAGCTCGACCTCGACGTCGAGCTGCAGCGCCGCATCGTCGCGTTCGAGGCCAGCCTCGCGAGCGCGAGCTACCACGAGACCCTCGGCGTCGACCGCGGCGCCGACGCGCGCCAGATCAAGCGCGCCTACTTCCAGCTCTCGAAGCAGTTCCACCCCGACCGCTATTTTCGCCGGAACGTCGGTGCGCACGCGGCACGCCTCGATCGGATCTTCAAGCACGTCTCGCTCGCGTACGAGCTGCTCTCGGACCCGGCGACGCGCGCGGAGATCGAGCGCAGCATGGCGAGCGGGCCGCCCGCGGAGGGCGCCTACCGGATGAACGGGGCCGGCGCTGCCGAGGAGCGCGCGCCGGCGAAGGGCTACCGCAAGCCGACGCGGATGGAGAACCTCGAGCGGCTGCGCAGTCGCTTCAAGCTGCCCGCGAAGGCGCTCGCCGAGCGCCGCTTCAAGGCGCGCCAGTTCTTCCAGTCGGCGCGCGCCGCGGCGCACCAGAAGAGCTGGCTCGAGGCCGCCGCGAGCGCGCGCCTCGCGATCGCCTTCGACCCGTGGAACGCCGCTTACAAGGAGGGCTTCGCGGAGATCCAGGCCGAGGTGCACGCGGCCCGCGCGATCGCGCTGCTCGAGCAGGCCGACGGCGCCGGCGCCCAGTCCGACGCGTTGAAGCTGCTCGAGGAAGCGATCCACTACCGCCCCGCCGACACCGCGCTGCACGCGCGTGCGGCGCGGCTCGCGCTCGAGCTCGGACAACTCGAGGACGCGCAGGAGTACGCCGAGAGCGCGTGCGATCTCGAGCCCGATCGGGCCGAGCACCGCCTGCTGCTGTGCCGCGCGCTGCGGCGCCGCGGCGACGCCGCCGGCGCACGGGACGCGCTCGACGCGGCGGCGAAGCTCGCACCCGGCGACGCCGAGATCGCCGCCGAGCGCAAGCTGTTGCGACGCGGTCGTTGAGAGATCGGAGGGACGGATGAGTCGAGTGATCGGAATCGACCTGGGCACGACGAACTCCTGCGTCGCAGTCGTCGACGGCGGAAAGCCCGTCGTGATCCCGAACACCGGCGGCTACAAGACCAGCCCGTCGATGTTCGCGATCTCGCAGGACGGCAAGCGCCTGGTCGGCCACCTCGCGAAGCGCCAGGCGATCACGAACGCGCGCAACACCGTCCACGCGGCGAAGCGGCTCATCGGCCGCCGCTTCGACAGCCCGGAGCTGCAGAAGGCGATCGAGGTCTTCCCGTACGAGATCGTCGAGGGGCCGAACGGCGACGCGCGGATCATCCTCGCCGACAAGGCCTTCAGCTGCTCCGAGGTGTGCGGGATCATCCTGCGCGAGATGAAGCGCGTCGCCGAGGAGTACCTCGGCGAGCCGGTCTCCGACGCGGTGATCACGGTGCCCGCGTACTTCAACGACACGCAGCGCCAGTGCACGAAGGACGCCGGAAAGATCGCCGGGCTCGAGGTGCTGCGGATCATCAACGAGCCCACCGCCGCCGCGCTCGCCTACGGCGTCGGCTCGACCGTGGAGGAGAAGATCGCCGTCTACGACCTCGGTGGCGGAACCTTCGACATCTCGATCCTCGAGCTCGCCGACGGCGTGATCGAGGTGCTCGCGACCGCCGGCAACACCTTCCTCGGCGGCGAGGACTTCGACCGCCGCATCGTCGAGCACGTGCTCGAGCTGTTCCGCAAGGAGGAGGGCATCGACCTGCGCGAGGACCTGATGGCACTGCAGCGCCTCAAGGACGCCGCGGAGAAGGCCAAGTGCGACCTCTCGACGCTCACGGTGACGGAGATCAACCTGCCCTTCATCGCGAACGACGCCAACGGTGCGCGGCACCTGAACATGGAGCTCTCGCGCGAGACGCTCGAGGAGCTGGTCGGCGACATCGTCGAGCAGACGATGAAGAGCGTGAAGCAGTGCGTCGCAGACGCCGGGCTCACGCCGCAGCAGATCGACCACGTCGTGCTGGTCGGGGGGCAGACGCGGACGCCGATGGTGCAGAAGGCCGTGTCGGAGTTCTTCGGCAAGCCGCCGCACCGCGGCGTCAACCCCGACGAGGTCGTCGCGGTCGGCGCGGCGGTGCAGGGCAACGTGCTCGTCAACGACGACCGCGACCTGCTGTTGCTCGACGTCACGCCGCTCTCGCTCGGCATCGCGACCTTCGACAGCCACTTCGCGGCGCTGATCGGCCGCAACTCGACCGTTCCGGTGCGCAAGTCCCACGTCTTCACGACCACCCGCGACGACCAGAGCGCGGTGAAGATCCGCGTCCTCCAGGGCGAGAGCGATCGCGCCGACGACAACCACCTGCTCGGCGAGTTCGTGCTCGGCGACATCCCGCCGGCGCCGAAGGGGGCGCCGGAGATCGAGGTGTCCTTCGACATCGACGCGAACGGCATCGTGAACGTCTCGGCGCGCGACCTGGCGACCGGCCGCGAGCAGTCGATCACCGTCAACGCGACCGGCACGCTCTCGGACGACGAGATCGCGCAGATCATCGCCGAGAACGCCGACGTGGAGCTGCCCGACGATGCGTGAGCCCGCCGCCGCGCCCGGGCTCGGAGTGCACTCGTGATCGCAGGATCCCGCTCGCTGATGGACTTCATCCAGACGCCGATCCTCGTCGGCGATCCGGAGGGGCGCGTCGTCTACGTCAACGCCGACTTCGAGACCGATTTCCTGATCTCCTCTGACGAGATCGTCGGGCGCCCGCTGGCGAGCTTCTTCGACGGCGGCGGACGCGAGGCGGTGCTGGCCGCGGTCGCCGAGGTCTGCGGCGACCCGCAGCTCGACGCGAAGCGCATCGGGCTGAGGGTCGGCGCGCGCGGCTACCGCGCGCTCGTGTCGGCGGTCGAGGCCGAGGGCGGCCACGTCGGCGTGATCCTGCTGCTGACCCCCGAGAGCGCCGGCGAGAGCCGCGTCCACGCCTTCCGGCGCGAGATCCTCGCGCCTCTCGACGAGCTGTCCGCGTGCTTCGCGTCGATCGCCGAGCAGCTCGGCGGACCGGACGTCGACGCGCAGCAGCTCGCGGTGGCCGACGGCGTGCGCTGCATCGAGCGCATCCGCAAGTGGGCGGGCAGCGTCGCCGCGAGCCTCACCGGCGACGCGAAGGCCTGACGCGGGCTACTCCGGCCGCGTCAGGCGCAGGCCCTGGAGGCGGATGAAGCCGCCGGCGTCGCTCTGGTCGTAGCCGCTGGCCTCGTCGAAGGACGACAGGCTCGCCGAGTAGCGCGACACCGGCGAGCGCCGACCGGTGACCTGGAGCGCCCCCTTGTACAGGCGCAGCCGCGCCTCGCCGGTGACGCCGCGCTGCGACGCGTCGATCCAGGCGCGCATCACCTCCATCTCCGGCGCGTACCAGAAGCCGTTGTAGATCAGCTCGGCGAAGCGCGGCGCGAGGCGGTCGCGCTCGTGCATCACCTCGCGGTCCATCGTGATCGACTCGACCGCGCGGTGCGCCGCGTGCAGCAGGGTGCCGCCCGGCGTCTCGTAGACGCCGCGCGAGCGCAGGCCGACGAAGCGATTCTC
>CAZQYK010000459.1:0-4577 GCA_964597285.1 uncultured Spirochaetales bacterium | reverse complement strand
CGCGGCGCTCGCCGAGCTCGCGGCGGGCCGCGACGGCGCGCGCCCGGTCGTGCTGCTCGCGATGGACGGCAACCGGCTCGTCGCCGAGGACGAGCTCGCGCCGGTCGACCCGCTGCGCGGCGCGCTGTCGAGCGCGCGCGACGTCGAGCTGCACTGGCGCTCGCTCGGCGGCGCCGCCTCGGAGGCGCCCGCGTGGCTGCACCGCGCGGTGAGCGAGCGCGACGGCAGCTTCGAGCGCGTCCCGCCGCAGCGCTATGGCGGCGGCTTCTGGTCGGCGGTCGCGCTGCCGGTGGCGGTGTCGGTGCGCGTCGAGCGTCCCGGGGCCGACCCGGTCGACGCGGCGCTCGACGGCGGCGGCGGCTTCCGCGCGCGGCTGCCGGTCGGCGCCGGCGAGAACCGCTTCCGGATCCGCGCGCGCACGAGCGACGGCGGCGCGCTCGAGCGGCCCTACCGGATCCTCTTCGACGAGTCGCTCGTGCTCGAGTCGGTGCTCGAGGCCGAGCGCGCGCGCATCCGCGAGGCGCAGCGCAAGCGCCTCGAGCTGCGTCCGGCCGAGGAGCCGGAGCCCGGGTCTTAGGCCTCGGAGTGACGCGTCACGGTGTCTTCGGGTGAGCCGCGTCACCGAATCGCGCGCCGCGGCGCCGGCTAGAATGCGTCGACCGAACAGGGGGGACCTCCGGTGACCGACGCCCGCAACGTCGCGCTGGTCGCGCTCGCGGCGCTCGCCGCGATCTTCGCGGCGCTCTGGCTCGGAGAGCGCGGGCGCGACGCCGCGCCGGAGGCCGCCGACGCGCCCGCCGGCCGCGAGCCGGTGCGCGTGATCGACGTCGTCCTCGACCGCGATCGGCTCGCGCACCTCGACCTCGTCTTCGACCGCCCGCTCGGCGACGGCCGCGTCGGCGAGGCGCTCGGGCGCCCACCGGCGACGCTCGTGCCGCACACCGGCGGCGTCTGGGCGTGGCAGGCCGCGAACGTGCTGCGCTTCACGCCGACGAACCGCCTCGCTCCGGCGACGCGCTACGCGATCGAGCTCGTGCCCGAAGCGCTGCTCGGCGAGGGCAGCGCGCTCGTCGGCGAGCGGCGCTTCGAGGCCCAGACCGACGCGTTCCAGCTCGAGCGCGTCGTCGCGCACGAGGATCCCGAGCCCGACGCGCTGCACACGGTGCGGCTGCGCGGCGAGCTGCGCTTCAACTACGACGTCGAGCCGCGCGAGCTCGCGCCGCGCCTCGCGCTCTCGGACCCGGCCGGCCCGGGCGCGCCGGAGGTCGCAATCGAGCTCGAGGCGCGCCACCCGAGCCGCGTGATCGGCTGGCGCAGCGCGCCGGTGCGCAAGCAGCCGGCGGCGCGCGAGCTGCGCCTCGTCGTCGCCGGCGACCTGACGCCGGCCGAGGGCAACGTGCCGCTCGGCGCCGACTTCGAGCACGCGCTGCCGCTCGGATCGAGCGAGGTGCTCGCGGTGCGCGAGATGCGCGGCCGGCCCGGCGAGCGCGAGTCGTCGCTCGAGATCGTCTTCTCGTCGGCGGTCGACGCCGAGGCCGCGCTGTCGCGGCTCGAGATCGCGCCGCCGGTCGAGGTGAGCGCGCGCGCCGCGCGCAACCGGCTGACGCTGCGCGGTCCGTTCGCGCCCGGCAAGCACTACACGCTCGTGCTCGGCGCCGGTCTCGCGGCGCTCGACGGCGCGACGCTGCGCGAGCCGCACCGCGAGGAGGTCGCGTTCGGCGACCTGCCGGTCGCGATCGGCTTCCGCGGCGAGGGGATGTTCCTCGCGTCGCGCGGCGCGCGCCGCGTCGCGATCGAGAGCGTCAACGTCGCGCGCGCGACGCTGACGATCGACCGCGTCTACCGCAACAACGTGCTCTACCTGGTGCAGCAGCAGGGCCACCAGCTGTGGCAGGGCCAGGGCTGGGGCCACGTCGGCCACGTCTTCGGCGACCGCCTGCACGAGGAGAAGCTCGAGCTCGGAGGCGAGCGCAACCGCACGCGCACGACCGAGATCTCGATCGACGAGCGGCTCGGCGACCACGAGCCGGGCTTCTACCGCGTCGGCGTGCAGCGCGAAGGAACCTGGCAGATGGAGCAGCGCTGGCTGCTGATCACCGACCTCGGCGTCGTCGCGAAGCGCGGCGAGGGCGAGCTGCTGGTCTGGGTGTCGTCGTTCGACGACCTCGCGCCGGTCGCCGGCGCGCGCGTCTCGGTCGTCAGCGACCAGAACCAGCCGATGGGCGAGGGGCGCACCGACGCGCGCGGCCTGCTGCAGCTGCGCGGCCTCGACCCGGAGCGGCGCGCGGCGTACGTCGTCGTCGAGCGCGGCGCCGACTGGAGCTTCCTCGCGCTCGACCACGCGCGCATCGAGACGGCCGGCCTCGACGTCGGCGGCGCGCCGGCGCCCGAAGCCGGCTTCGACGCCTTCGTCTACGGCGAGCGCGACCTCTACCGCCCCGGCGAGACGGCGCGCGGCGTCGCGGTGCTGCGCGACCGCGAGCTGCGCGCGCCCCCCGCGATGCCGCTCGTGCTGCGCCACCGCGGGCCTCGGGGCCAGGAGCGCGGCACGCAGCGCGTCGAGGTCGGGCCCGAGGGGCTCGCCGAGTTCGAGCTCGCGCTGCCCGAGAGCGAGTTCACCGGCGGCCACGCGATCGAGGCGCTGGTCGGCGACGACGTCGTCGGGAGCTGGCGCTTCCAGGTCGAGGAGTTCGTGCCCGACCGCATCGCCGTCGAGATCGCGGCCGACACGGACGAGCCGGCCGGCCCCGGCCGCCCGCTGCGCTACCGCGTCGCGAGCCACTATCTCTTCGGGCCGCCGTCGGCGGGCCTCGACGTCGAGACGCGCGTCGCGCTCGAGCCGGCGCCCTTCGCGCCGCCCGGCCATGCGGGCTTCACCTTCGCGAACGAAGACCGCAAGTTCGCGCGGCGCGAGCTGCTCGCGCGCGAGGGCCAGCTCGACGAGGCCGGCGCGGCGCGCTTCGAGGCCCAGGTGCCGGGCGGCCTCGAGCCGCCGAGTGCGCTCGTCGCGGTCGTCACCGCGCGCGTGCAGGAGCGCGGCGGACGCGGCGTCGCGGCGCGCACGCGCGTGCCGGTGCATCCCTATCCCTATTACGTGGGGCTGCGGCAGGTCGCCGACGGCTACGCCGAGCCGGGCCAGCCCTTCGCGTTCGAGCTCGTCGGCGCGGCGCCCGACGGCAGTGCGGTGCCGACCGGCGCGCTGCGCGTCGAGTTCCTGCGCGACGAGTGGCAGACCGTGCTGCGGCGCACCGCGTCGGGGAGCTACCGCTACGAGTCGCAGCTCGAGGCGCGGGTGGTCGACACGCGCAGCCTGCCCGCCGGCGACGCGCGCCAGACCTTCGAGGTGACGCCGCACGAGACCGGCCGCTACCGCGTCGTCGTCAGCGACCCGGCGACCGGCGCGTCGGCGCGCGTCGCGTTCTACGCCTCGGGCTGGGGCTTCGCGCCGTGGGCGCTCGAGAACCCGGGCCGCGTCGAGCTCGAGCTCGAGCGCGACGACCTCGGCGCCGGCGAGCGCGCGGTCGTGCAGGTGCGCGCGCCCTTCGCCGGGAAGCTGCTGCTCACCGTCGAGCGCGAGCGCGTGCTGCACGCCGAGGTGCGAACGCTCGACGGCAACAGCGCGCGCATCGAGCTGCCGGTGCGCGCCGAGTGGCGTCCGAACGTCTACCTCACCGCGACGCTCGTGCGCTCGGCCGACGCGCTCGAGCCGGGCGCGGCGGCGCGCGCGTTCGGCGCGGTGCCGCTCTCGGTCGAGCGCGAGCGCCACCGGATGCGCGTCGCCGTCGAGGCCCCCACCGAGGTGCGGCCGCGCGGCCCGGTCGAGCTGCGCGTGCGCGCCGCGCCCGGAAGCCGTGTCACCGTCGCCGCGGTCGACGAGGGCGTGCTCCAGCTCGTCGGCCAGGAGACGCCGGACCCCTTCGGCCACTTCTACCGCCGCCGCGGGCTCGAGGTGAGCTCGCACGACGCATTCACCTTCCTGATGCCGGAGGTCGCGGTCGAGGGCGCGGCGCGCGCCGGCGGCGGCGAGGCGATGGCCGGCCGCGAGCAGATGCTGCGCACCGAGGGCATCCGGCGCACGGTGCCGGTCGCGTTCTGGTCGGGCCCGCTCGTCGCCGACGCCGGCGGCGAGGCCGTGGCGCGCTTCGAGCTGCCGGAGTTCCAGGGCGCGCTGCGCGTGATGGCGGTGGCGCACCGCGGCGCCGACTTCGGCAGCGACACCGCGGCGACGCGCGTGCGCGACCCGCTCGTGCTGCTGCCGACCGCGCCGCGCTTCCTGTCGTTCGAGGAGCGCGCCGTGCTGCCGGTGACCGTGCGCAACGACACCGGCGCCGACGCGCTCGTGCGCGTGCGCCTCGACGCGAAGGGCGCCGCCGCGCTCGAAGGCGAGGCCGAGCGCGAGGTCGAGGTCGCGAACGGCGCCGAGGCGGCGCTCCACTTCGCGCTGCGCACCGCCGCGGAGCCCGGCGAGGTGACGCTGCGCTGGGTCGCCGAGGGCGGCGGCGAGCGCGCCGAGGCGGTGCGCACGCTCGGCCTGCGCCCCGACCTGCCCGCCGCGACGCGCGAGCGCGCCGGCGTCG
>CAZQYK010000458.1:0-7007 GCA_964597285.1 uncultured Spirochaetales bacterium | reverse complement strand
CTACCGCGACGGAGAGGTCGTCGACTACCGCGCCGAGCGCGCCACGAGTGTGGCGTGGAGCATCCGGTTCACGATCTGGCCCGCGAGCGGGTGGGGGCTGCGTCGCACGCGCAGCGCGATCTCCGGCGCGTCGCCGCGCTGTGCGGCGCGCTCGGCCAGCCGCGCGATGAAGCCGTCGCGCTGCGGCATCTGCTGGAGGCGCAGCGCGAACGCGGTCGGATCGAGCATCAGCTGGTTCAGCTGCTGGTCGAGCCCGTCGTCGATCGCGGTGCGCTCGAAGACGACACGCGGTCTCGCCGCGTGCGACGGCGCGTAGACCGAGACGAACTGCGGACGCACGACCGCCGCCGACCGCCGCGGCACCACGGCGACCCGCGGCGCGCTCGGCTCGGCGACCGTGGCGATCGCCACCGGGACCGGGATCGCCGTCGGGGCTGCGGCGCGCTCGACGCCGCCCCCGATCCACGACGACGGGAACGGCACGCCCGGAACCCCGGCCAGAACCGCGAAACCCGCGATGCCGGCGGCGAGCGCGAGGCCGACGCGGGGCGACCAGGCTGCGTCGCCGAAGCGCCCGCGCAGCACGCGCGGGCGCGCCCGCTGCTCGGCCACACGCTCGAGAATCCGCGCGACGAGGTCGTCCGAGGCTTCCGGCTCCGGGAGGTTGCGCAGCAGCCCGACGACGCGCGACAGCTCCTGACAGGCCTCCGAATCCGCCGGGCGGCCCTCGATCTCTAGCGCCCACGGCTCGAGCGGGAACTCGGCACGTCGGTCGTCGCGGGGGTCGGTCACGGACTCTCTCCTCTGGACGGGCTCGTGACGAGCGGCTGCAGCCGCTCGCGCAGCCCGTGCCGCGCGCGGTGGATGCGCGATTTCACGGTTCCTTCCGGGATCTCGAGGATCTCGGCGATCTCCTTGTACGACTGGCCCTCGATGTCGTACAGGACCACCGCCGCGCGCAGCTCCTCGGGCAGCTCGAGCAGCGCGGCCTGGACCTGGCCCTGGATCTCGCTGCCGTGCGTCGCGTCCTCGGGGTTGCGGGGCGCGGTCGGCAGGTGCGCGCCCTGGGCCTGCCGCAGGCTCAGCTCGCGCTCGCGGTTGCGGGCGCGGCCGAGGCTGCGGCGGCGGTTCAGCGCGGCGTTCGCGGCGACGCGGTAGAGGAAGGTCGAGAAGCGCGCCTCGCGCCGGAAGCGGTGCCCGTGGCGGTGGAGGCTGAGAAAGGCCTCCTGCGACGCATCCTCGGCCTCCTCGCGGCTGCCGAGCATCCGGTAGAGCAGCCGGAAGACGCTCCGCTCGTGGTTGCGGACCAGCCGCTCGAACGCGAGTGCGTCGCCGGCCTGCCAGCGGGCGACGAGCTCGGCGTCGGGGTCCTCGTCGGCGCGGAACGAGGCCGAGTCGCGTGTGGATCTCAGCACGGGGGCCTCGACCATCTCGGCGCCGGCACTCAACGAGCTCATGTGGGGGGTCGGACACCGGGCCCCGGCGGCCGGTTCCCCGGCGCCGGACCGCCCGCGCCGCCCGGGCCCGCTCACTCCGGCTTCCGGGGGCCGGCGGCGAGCGGGTCGTCCGCGCGCTCCCAACGGCCGCTCTTGCCGCCGCTCTTGCGGACCAGGTGGATCGCCTCGACGACCATCCCGCGGTCGACCGCCTTGCACATGTCGTAGATCACGAGGCCAGCGGCCGCGACCGCGACCAGCGCCTCCATCTCGACCCCGGTCCGCGCGTGCGCGCGCGCCGTGGCCTCGATCGCGACCCGCGAGAGCGCCGGCTCGGGGCGCAGCTCGACGTCGACTGCGTCGAGCGGAAGCGAGTGACACAGCGGGATCCACTCGTCGGTGCGCTTGGCCGCCTGGATGCCGGCGAGGCGCGCGGTCGCGAGGACGTCGCCCTTCGCGATCCGACCCTCGGCGATCCGCGCCAGCGTCTCCGGCGCCATCCGGACCGCGCCGCGCGCGACGCACTCCCGGCGCGTGACCGGCTTGTCGGCGACGTCGACCATCCGGGCGCGCCCCTCGGCGTCGAGATGGGTCAGCTCGCTCATCCGTGCCCCGGGTCTCGTCCCGATCCCGCTCGCGCCGCCGCCGGCTCGGCGAGGCGCTCCTCGATCCAGCTCGCGATCTCGCCGAGGACCTCCGCGCGGCCGGGCTCGTTCAGGATCTCGTGTCGCATGCCGGGATAGCGCACGAAGCGCCCGCGCGGTGCCGCGGCGGCGAAGTCCTCGCTGAAGCGGGCCGCGCAGATCGTGTCGTCCTCGCCGTGGAGCACGAGCAGCGGCAGCGCGACCTCGGCGCCGCGCGCGCCGGTTCGGCCGACCGTTCGCATCAGCTCCGCCGCGAGCGACGCGGTCATGTGGCGCTCGACGAGCGGGTCGGCCAGGTAGGCCTCGAGCACCTCCGGATCGGAGCACAGCCCGTCGAGGTCGAGCCCGGGATCGAGCGAGACGCGAGGCGCGACGAGCCGCAGCGCGCGGGCGAGCCACATTCGCGCGTGCGGCGCGCCGCCGAGGCCGAGCGGCGGGCCGGACAGCACGACGCCGACCGCGTCGGGCGCGCGCTCGCAGGCGTGGGTCGCGACGATCAGGCCTCCCATGCTGTGGCCGAGCAGCACGAGCGGGAGGTCCGGTGCGTCCGCGCGCACGCGTTCGACGACCCGGTCGAGGTCGTCGAGGAAGTCGTCGAATCGCCTCACGTGGCAGCGCACGCCGCTCGAGCGGCCGTGGCCGACGTGGTCGTAGGCATGTGCCGCGAAGCCGCGCTCGGCGAGCCACAGGCCCGCGTGCTCGTAGCGCCCGCTGTGCTCGGCGAAGCCGTGGACGATCAGCACCGCAGCGCGCGGGCGCTCCGGGAGCCAGCCCCGGCAGAAGAGGGTCTCGGCGACCGCTCCGCGCACCGGGAGCTCGTAGCGGCGGATCGCGGCGCCCGCTGCCGGGTCCAGGGTCAGGACTCGGTGTCGCCCCGGACGCTGGCCCGCGCCGCGCGAACCCGGTCGAGGTACGCGACGCCGCGGATGTCCGAGCCCCAGAAGTACGCGGAGATGCCGTCGTCCTCGCCGAGCCGGCGGATGTTGTCGGCGAGGATCCAACAGCCGGCCTCGATGTTGCTCTCGATCGTCGTCAGGTTGCCGCCGAGCGCGAGCCCGCCGGCGATGTACGGCATCACCTGCATCAGCCCGATCGCGCCCTTCGGCGAGACTGCCCACGGACGCGCCCCGGACTCGACCAGGATGATCGCGGTGACGAGCTGCGGGTCGAGTCCGTGCGTCGCGCTGCTGCGAAGCACCGCGCGCCCGATCCGCTGGCGCTCGGCGCGCGACAGGTTCGGGTTCGCGTCGGCGACGATCCCGCCGATCTGCTCCGCGGTCAGCGCGGCGCGCGCCACCGCGGCGCCGTTGGCTGCGCCCGGCGCGGCGACGCCGCGCACGACGAGGCCAGTCGCGAGGATCGCGAGCAGGAGGAGTCGCGGTCGGTTCAAGTGGGGTCCCCCGGGGACGACGCGGTCCGGTTCCCGCGGCGCGCGGAGCGCGAATCATATCGACCAATCGCGGTCGCGACCAAACCGGCTCGAGGCTGGTCCTCGCGGATCGGCAATGCGTGCGCAGCGGAGCTGATGCGATGCGTCATGACGCGTCGCGGGGGTGCGTGCGAGCCTGCAGCGGTCTTCGTTTGACCGCTCGTTCGGTGCGGTGATAGGATTGCCGCCGGTTCGGTGGGATGGGAGCCGAAGAGGGGCGTTCCGATGGCCGGCTCGTCGCGAGACCGGTCGGCGATGCGCAGAGCAGCGGGGCGGTTTCAGGCAGCACTCGACGTCGGCCTGCGACACACGTCGCTTTCGCCGGCCGACAACGCGTAGCCCGAGCCCGGTGCGATGCGATCGACCCCGAGGATTCCAACTCGCATGACGGCCCAACACCTCCCCGAATCGCGCGAAGCCTGCCGCATCGAACGGGTCGGGGTGCTGCGCGTGCTCGAGGGCCTGGCTCGGATCCATCCGGGCATCCTCGTGATGGACGCGCGGCGCAACGTCCTGTGGGCGAGCGAACGTCTCGGCGAGATCACCGGGATCGAGGGACTCGCGCCGGGTACCGACGCCCGCGGCTTCCTCGGCCAGCTCGCGCGGCCCCAGCAGATCCTGCCGCTCCGCTCGAACCTGCGCCGACGCACGCACGTGACCGGCGCGTCCGTCGAGCTCGCCGGGAGCGACGGACGCTCGAAGACGCTCGACCTCGACCTGACGCGCATCGAGTCCGACGCCGGAGAGCTGCTGCTCGTGATCGCGAGCGAGCGAGCGCCGCAGCCGGCGGGCGGGATCGAGGCGGAGATCCTCGACGCGCTGCCCGATGCGCTGCTGGTCGTCGACGCCGACGGCTTCGTGCGCCGCGCCAACCTCGCGGCGGCTGCGCTGCTCGAGTGCGACGAGGACCGCCTGCTGTCGCGGCCGGTCACGACGCTGCTCGCCGACGGCGCGCCAGCGCTCGAGACCGTCAGCACCGCGCTCGCCGGGACGTCGCGCCCGGGTCGCTGCGAGCTCGAGCTCGGCTCGCGCTCGGGTGGGGCGCGTACGCTCGACGTCGCGATCGCGCCGCTCTCCGGCGGGCTGCGGGCGATCCAGCTGCGCGACGTGACGCGCGAGCGCGGCGAAGAGCAGACGCTGCGACGCGCGAGCGACGAGCTCGAGCACTGCGTCGCAGCGCTCGCGCACGACCTCCGCTCGCCGCTGGTCGGCCTGCTCGGCTTCTCGCGCCTGCTGCGCGACGACTACGAGGAAGCGCTCGACGACACCGGGTGCCACTTCCTCGACCGCATCGAGCAGGCGGCACGCACGATGGAGTCGCTGATCCACGACCTGCTGCAGCTCGCGCGGATCGGCGCCCCCGGCGAGCGGCCGTCTCTGGTCGACCCGCGCGAGGTGCTGCTGCAGATCCACGCGGAGTTCAAGCCGCGCCTCGAGGCCAACGGAATCGAGCTCGACCTCTGCGACGACCTGCCGTCGCGCGTCTTCTGCGATCGTTCGCGCCTCTACCAGGTGTTCTCGAACCTGATCGGCAACGCGATCGAGCACATGGGTCCGGTGCGCGACGCGCGCATCGAGGTGCGGATCCACGACAGCGACGGGGGACACGAGATCGTCGTCGCCGACAACGGTCGCGGCGTCCATCCGGAGCAGCGCGAGCGGATCTTCGAGATCTTCCAGAGCATCGCGACCCGCGCCGGAGACGCGCGCGGCACCGGCATGGGGCTCGCGATCGTCAAGAAGATCGCCGAGAAGCACGGCGGACGCGCGTGGGTCGACGGCGAGCCCGGCGCCGGCGCGCGCTTCCACGTCACGCTTCCGCGCCGCTGACGCGCACGCCGTTCGCGGCGCGCTTGCTCGCCCCTTGGCGCTCACCTAGCCTCGCCGGGCCCCATGTACCCGGTCCTCTTCGAGATCGGCGACTTCCCCATCAGCAGCTTCGGACTGATGATGGCCGTCGCCTTCCTCGTCGGCTCTTGGCTGACGGCGCTGCGCATGAAGGAGGTCGGGCTCGATCCCGATCTCGCGACGACCCTGCTCGTCTACGTGATGCTCGGCGGAATCGCCGGTTCGAAGCTCTACTTCGCGATCGACGAGCACCTCCGCACCGGCGTCCCGTTCACCGACCTGCTCTTCGCGCGCGCCGGCATCACCTGGTACGGCGGGCTGATCCTCGGGACCCTGGCCGGCGCGATCGGTGCGCGCATCCACGGCGTCTCGGTCGTCCAGCTGATGAACTGCGTCGCGCCGGCGGTCGCGGTCGGCCAGTCGATCGGGCGCCTCGGCTGCTTCCTCGTCGGCGACGACTACGGAAGGCCGTCGGAGCTCCCGTGGGCGGTCAGCTTTCCGCAGGGCGCCCCGCCGACGCTCGATCGGGTCCACCCGACGCAGATCTACGAGATCCTGTGGCTGCTGCCCTTTGCGTGGCTGCTGTGGACGCGGCGCGACCGCAGCCCCTTCCTCTTCGGCGAGTACCTCGTGATCAACGGGCTCGGCCGGCTGTGGATCGAGACCTTCCGGGTCAACCCGAGGGTATGGCTCGGCCTGACCGAGCCGCAGATCGTCGGCGCGCTGCTGATCGTCTGCGGCGGCGGTGCGTGGCTCTACCTGCGGCGGCGCGAGCCCGCGCCGGCGTGAGGCCGCCGTCGCCATGGCGCCGGCGTCGAAGGGGGGAGGCACGCGCGAGCGGATGCTCGCGGTCGCGGAGCGCCTGTTCGCCGCGCACGGCTACGACGGCGCCCATCTCGAGGACATCGCGCGCGAGGTCGGCGTGCGCAAGACGGCCCTCTACTACTACTTCGACAGCAAGGAGGCGCTCTACGTCGCGGTGCTCGAGGATCTGCTCGAGTCGCTCGCGAACGCCGTCGCCGAGACGCTGGCGCTGGACCTGCCGATCCGCGAGCGGACCGAGCGGCTCGTCGACGCCGCGAACGACCTGCTCGCCGCGCGCCCGACCTACGCGCAGATCGTGATCCGCGTCTTCGTCGACCGGGTCGCTGTCGACACGAGCCGCATCGAGCCGATCCTGCAGCGGCTGCACGGGCAGGCGCTGGCGTTCTTCGACGAGGGCGTCGCGGAGGGCGTGTTCCGCAAGCTCTCGGCCGCCCACACCTTCCAGAGCGCGCTCGGGATGGCGATCTTCCACTGGGCCGGCGGCCAGATGGCCGCGGGCCTGCTCGATCGGGACGATCTATTCGGCCGCGAGGCGGTCGCGTCGCGCCGCGAGCAGTTCCGCGAGCTGCTCTTCCACGGGATCCTCGCGGATCCCGCGCCCGACGCCGACTAGCGTCCTTTCGGTCCGCTGCGCGGGCGCGCGCCGAGAGCGCTTAGAAGTGTGGCCGCCCGCTCGGCGAGCTGCGCGCGCTCGGGCTCCTCGGCGAGCTGCGCGACGCTCGACAGCACGTCGCGCGCGAGCGGCACGAGGTTCGCGTCCGGCGGACCCCCCTCGGTCCAGGCCTCGAGCCCGCGCAGCACGCCCGCGTAGTCGCGCGCGAGGTA
>CAZQYK010000457.1:0-3181 GCA_964597285.1 uncultured Spirochaetales bacterium | reverse complement strand
ACGAGCTCGAGGAAGCGGTCTTCGTTCACCGGGAGTCTCCTCTCAGCGGAACAGCCGCGCGCGCGGCGGCCCGACGTCGGCGGGCTCGAGCGCGGGCAGCGCGAGCCCGAGGCCGCGCGCGGCGCCGTGGGCGCGGCGCGCCTCGGCGACCAGGTACTGCGTCACCTCGTTGCGCAGCGCCGTGAACGCGGGGTCGTGGTTGATCGCCGTGCGGTCGCGCGGCCGCGGCAGCTCGACCGGGAAGCTCGGCCCGAGCGTCGCGCGCGGGCCCGGGCGCAGCGGCACGATGCGGTCGGCGAGCAGGATCGCCTCGTCGACGTCGTTCGTGATCAGCACGACCGTCTTGCGGTCCTGCTCCCAGATGCGCAGGGTCTCGTCCTGCAGCGTCGCGCGCGTCAGCGCGTCGAGCGCCGACAGCGGCTCGTCGAGCAGCAGGATCTTCGGGTCCATCGCCAGCGCGCGCGCCACCGACACGCGCTGGCGCATGCCGCCCGAGAGCTGCGCCGGGTACTTCTCGCGCGCCGCGCTCAGGTTCACGAGCGCGATGAAGCGCTCGACGTGCGCGCGCCGCCGCGCCGCGTCCCAGCCGCGGTGCACCTGCCGCACCGCGAGCTCGACGTTCTCGTGGACCGTGAGCCACGGCAGCAGCGAGTAGTTCTGGAACACGACGCCGCGGTCGGGGCCCGGGCCGTCGACCGGGCGCCCCTCGAGCAGCACCTCGCCGGCGTCGGGCTCGAGCAGGCCGGCGACGAGCGACACGAGCGTCGTCTTGCCGCTGCCGGAGAAGCCGACGATCGCGACGAACTCGCCCTCGGCGACGCGGAGGTGGACGTCGGCGAGCACCTCGGTCGCGCCGAAGGACTTCGCGACGCCGACGAGCTCGAGCAGCGGCTCGCCCGACATCAGCGCGCCGCCGTCTCGAAGCCGACGAGCTTCTGGAGCGCGACCATCATGCGGTCGAGCGCGAAGCCGATCAGGCCGATCGTGAACACCGCGACGACGATCTGCGCGAGCGTCGAGCTGCTGCCGTTCTGGAACATGTCCCAGACGAACTTCCCGAGGCCCGGATTCTGCGCGAGCATCTCGGCCGCGATCAGCACCATCCAGCCGACGCCGAGCGACAGGCGCAGCCCGGTGAAGATCAGCGGCAGCGCGGACGGGATCACGATCTTGAAGACCTGCGCCGGCCACGACAGGCGTAGCACGCGCGCGACGTTCAGGTGGTCGCGGTCGACCGACGCGACGCCGAGCGCCGTGTTGACCAGCGTCGGCCACAGCGAGCACAGCGAGACCGTCACCGCCGAGCTGACGAAGGACTTCTCGAAGAAGGGGTCGGGGCTCGTGTAGAGCGCGCTGACGAGGATCATCACGATCGGCAGCCACGCCAGCGGCGACACCGGCTTGAAGATCTGGATCAGCGGGTTGACCGCCGCGTAGAAGCCGGGCGACAGGCCGCACAGGATCCCGAGCGGCACCGCGACGAGCGACGCGAGCAGGAAGCCCGCGAAGACCGTCTTCAGGCTCGTCGCGATCTGGTCGAGGTAGGTCGGCTTGCCGGACCAGCGCCGCTCCTTCCACGGCCGGCCCTCGGCGGCGTACTCCCGCTTCAGCGCCTCCATGCGCTCGTAGAACGCGGCCTCCTTCGCGCGCTCGGCGCGGTGGTCGTCGAGCAGCGCGCCGGCCTCGCGCCAGACCGCCGCGGGGCCGGGCAGCGTGCCGATGCTGGTCTCGACGCTGCGCGCGACGAGCGACCACGCGCCGAGGAAGACGAGCAGCGCCAGCAGCGGGACGCCGACGCTCACCGCGATCTGGCGGAACTGCGCGCCGGGGTCGTCGCCGCGCGCGAGGCGCAGGAAGGGCACCACCAGGTCGAGGCCCAGCGACTCGAAGCCGTGGATCACCCGGGTCATCGTCGACATCTCGCTCCGCTCCTCCTCACATCACTTCGAAGCCGCCGGCGACCCGCCCGACTGGTTGCCGATCCGGAACTTCGCCAGGTACGCGTTCGGCGCGCGTCCGTCGTAGACGACGCCGTCGATGAATTCGCCGGTCGGCGGCTTGTAGCCGTCGGTTTCGGGGATCTCGGACGCCTCGATGCGGCCCTCGGCGACGAGCCTCTCGGCCGCTTTCCGGTACAGGTCCGGGCGGTACACCTTCGCCGCGACCTCGCGATACCAGGCGTCGGGCTTCGCCTCGGCGATCTGGCCCCAGCGCCGCATCTGGGTCAGGAACCAGACGGCGTCGCTGTAGAAGGGGTAGGTCGCGTGGTGGCGGTAGAAGACGTTGAAGTCGGGCAGCTCGCGCACGTCGCCCTTCGCGTACTCGAAGGTGCCGGTCATGCTGTTCGCGATGACCTCGGCGTCGGCACCGACGTACTCGCTGCGCGCGAGGATCGCGACCGCCTCGCGGCGGTTCCCGGCCGACGCGTCGAGCCAGCGCCCGGCGCGGATCAGCGCCTTGACGATCGCGAGCGTCGTGTTCGGGTGCGCGTCGACGAAGGCCTGGGTCAGCCCGAAGACCTTCTCGGGGTTGTTCTTCCAGATCTCGTAGTTCGTGACGATCGGGACGCCGATGCCCTTGAAGACGGCCTGCTGGTTCCACGGCTCGCCGACGCAGTAGCCCTGGATCGTCCCCTGCTCGAGCGTCGCCGGCATCTGCGGCGGCGGCGTCACCGAGAGCAGCACGTCCGCGTCGGTGGTTCCGGTCGTGTCGGAGGGCGTGTAGAAGCCGGGCCGGATGCCGGCGGCCGCGAGCCAGTAGCGCAGCTCGTAGTTGTGGGTCGAGACGGGGAAGACCATCCCCATCCGCAGCGGGTCGCCCTCGCGCTTGTGCCGCTCGACGATCGGCCGCAGCGCGTCGGCGCGGATCGGGTGGGCCGGGCGCGCCGCGCGCAGCGCCGGGTCGTGGCGCTTCATCTCCTCCCAGATCGCGTTCGAGACCGTGATGCCATTCCCGTTCAGGTCCATGCTGAAGGGCGTGACGACGTCGGCGCGGGTACCGATGCCGATCGTCGCGCCGATCGGCTGGCCGGCGAGCATGTGCGCGCCGTCGAGCTCGCCGCCGATCACGCGGTCGAGCAGGATCTTCCAGTTCGCCTGCGCCTCGCGCGTGACGAACAGGCCCTCGTCCTCGAAGAAGCCCTTCTCGAACGCGATCACGAGCGGCGCGCAGTCGGTCAGCT
>CAZQYK010000456.1:0-3464 GCA_964597285.1 uncultured Spirochaetales bacterium | reverse complement strand
GCTCACTCATGCGGGCAGTCCCAGACGAACCATTCCACCTCCGTGTCCCCGTAGCGCCGCGTCCCGAGCGGGCGCAGGCCGGGGACCGCGGGCACAGGATGACGCCGACTCCGCTCGATCACCAGCGTCGCTCCGGGCGCGAGCAGCGGCGACTCGACGAGCTGCCCGAGCACGCCGGGCAGGCCGCGATCGGCGTACGGGGGGTCGGCGAGCACCAGGTCGAAGCGCTCGCCGTCGCGCGCCAGCCGGCGCAGCCCGCCGCGCACGTCTCCCGACACGACGCGCGCGCGCGCGCCGAGCGCGAGCGCATCGAGGTTGCGCCGGAGCACGGCGAGGCTCGCGCGGCTGCGCTCGACGAACACCGCGCGCGTGGCCCCCCGGGAAAGCGACTCGATCCCGAGCGCGCCGGTGCCGGCGTAGAGATCGAGCACGCGCCGACCTTCGAGATCGCCGAGGCGCGCGAACAGCGCCTCGCGCACGCGGTCGGCCGTCGGTCGCACGCCGGCCGGCGGCGACGCGAGCCGCCGTCCGCCGAGCTCTCCGCCGGTGACGCGCATCGTGCGCGAGATCTTCGTGCGCCGGCGCGCGCCGGGCAAATCGTACAAACGACACGGGGTGACACGCGCGCGCGTTCAGCGACACATCATCGACGTCAGCCGCTTGCCCGGCTTCGCGCAGCGGATACACTTCCGCGCGCTTTTCAACGTCGCCGTCGAGGAGAGACACGCAATGGCCAAGGCCACCGTCGAGCGCATGAAGCGCAGGCTTGCGGATCGCATCGCGCAGGTGCGCGGTGAACGATCGCAACGACAGTTCGCGCGCGACCTCGGCGTCTTCCAGCAGAACGTCAACCGTTACGAGAGTGGCACGACGCCGCACACCGACTTCCTGATCACGCTCGCGCTGAAGGAGAACGTGTCGCTCGACTGGCTGCTCCTCGGCCGTGGCAAGATGAAGCGCGGCGGACGCGGATAGCGCGTTCCCGGAGGGGCGCCGGCGCACCCACGGGAAGCGCAAATCTGCGCGGTCCACCCGCCGACCCTCCCCCGCCCTTCCGATCTCTTCCGAGAAGTGGAAGGGCCCTGCCCAGCTACCGCTCACCTTCCGACTCCGTGCCGCTTCTCCAGGCGGCAGCTTTAGGTCCCAAGCGCCCACTCCCGCTCTGCGAGCGCCCCTCGCGCCGGGTCGGGGCACGCCGTTTGCTTCGGGACGGCGTGACCTGTCCGGAGGTTCCCCCTTGTACATCCTGGCCGTCCTGTGGGTCCTGCTGTCGGCCGCCGACCACTGGACCACCTACCTTTGCCTGCGCGCGCCGGTGACCGGCTGGCAGGTCGTCGAGGCCAATCCGCTCGCGAGCTGGATGTTCGGGAGCTTCGGGCTCGTGCCGGGCCTCGCGATCGACAGCGCGATCACGCTCGGCGTCGTCGCCTTCGTGCTGACGACCCGCTTCATTCCCGAGGCCTTCAAGGGCGCGTTCTTCGGCGTCGTGATCGCCGGCACCGGCCTCGCGGTCTACAACAACTGCCGCGCGCTGGCCGCGCTCGGGCTCTCGCCCCTCGGAGTGGCCTGAAGCCATGCGCGCCCCCCGAGCCCTCCGCGGAACGGTTCCGCTCGCCGCTCTGCTGCTCGTGACGCTGTCGTGCGGCGTGACGCCGGCCGCCGCGCCGGCCGACGCCGCGCTGCCCGACGTCGCCGCCGCGCCGCCGGCGTCCGGCGACCGCCCCGAGCCGAGCGACCCCGACACCGACGCGGTGCTCGCGCACCTGCTGCGCCACCAGCGGCGCAGCGGGCTCACCCGCGAAGAGCTCTCCGTGCTCGCCGAGACGATCGTCGCCGAGGCGCGACGCCACGACTTCGAGCCGGCGCTCGTGCTCGCGGTGATGCACGTCGAGAGCCGCTACGACGCCTTCGCGGTGTCGCCGAAGGACGCCCTCGGTCTGATGCAGCTGCTGCCGAGCACCGGCGCGTGGCTCGCCCCGAGCGTCGGCGTCGAGTGGGTAGGCGCGCAGACGCTCTTCGACCCCGTCGCGAACGTGCGCCTCGGCGTCGCGTACCTCCGCCAGCTCACCGACCGCTACGGCAGCGTGCGCACGGCGCTCGTCGCGTACAACTGGGGCCCCGGTCGCATCGACGGCTTCCTGCGCGACGGCCAGCCGCTGCCGCCCGAGTACGCGGCGCTCGTCTACGCGGCCTGGCAGGAGCGGACCCGCTCGTCTTAGGGGGTCCTACGGCGCGGTCTCGACCAGCGCCGCGGCGAACGCGTCGACGGCGCGCATCGCCGCGTCGGCACCGCCGCGGAAGTTGTTCACGAGGACCGAGAACACCGCCACCGAGCCGTCGGGCCGTCGCGCGAGGCCCGAGAGCGCGGTGACGCGCGTCAGCAGGCCGGTCTTCGCGCGCACGCGGCTGCCAGCGCCGCGCGCGCGCTTCGCGAGCGTCCCGTCGGCGCCGCCGATCGGCAGGCCGGCGACGAGCTCGGGGCCGTAGTCGAACGAGCGACGCGCCTCGCGCAGCACCGCCACCAGCAGGCGCGGCGACGCGCGGTCCTCGTACGAGAGCCCCGAGCCGTCGGCGATCACCATCCCGGCGGTCGGCAGCCCCGCCGCCTCGAGCTCGCGGCGCACGACCGCGGCGCCGCCGCTCCACGTGCCCGGCGCGCCGTGCGAGGCCACCGCCATCGCCTTCAGCAGCCCCTCGCCGGTCGGGTTGCTGCTGAACTTCAGGAAGCGCTCGACGACGTCCGCCACCGGGCGACCCTCGAACTCGAGCAGCAGCGCGGCGTCGTCGGGCACGTAGGCGCGGCGCGTCGCCGGCCCGACCGCGATGCCGAGGCCCTCGAGCTGCATCCGCAGCACGCCGGCCGCGTAGCCGGCGGGGTCGAGCACGCTCCTGTAGAAGGTTCGCTCGCTGCCGCTCGGCCAGCTGCCACCGACGATCACCTCTTCGGCGCCGTCGGCCGCGCGGCGGTCGATCACGAGCCGGCTGCGCGCGCCCCGCTTCGCGGTCTGGGCGCGGTTCACGACGCGCAGGAAGGCGACCGGCGGGTCGACCGCGATCCGCACCGGCGCGCCGACCGAATCTCCCGAGCGCACGACGACCGCGTACGCGCCGTAGTTCGCCATCAGCGCGCCGACCGGCGCGTGATAGGCGCGCGCCGAGACCGGTAGCCAGCTCGGGTGCCAGCGCTCGCCGTCGAAGAGCGCGTCGTCGATCGCGAGTCCGTCGCGCGCGCGGCGCAGCCCGAGGCGACGCAGGTCGGCCGCGAGCCGCCACAGGTCCTCCGACGTGAGCCCCGGATCGCCCCCGCCCTGCACCCACAGCGTGCCGACGGCGCCGTCGGCGTCGGGCTTCGCGTCGGCGAAGACGCGCGTCTTGAAGCGGTGCGCCGGCCCGAACACGCGCAGCGCGGCGAGCGCCGTCAGAATCTTCTGGTTCGAGGCCGGGATCAGCGCGCGGTCGGGCTC
>CAZQYK010000455.1:0-7863 GCA_964597285.1 uncultured Spirochaetales bacterium | reverse complement strand
GTTGCCGGCCGCGTCGTAGAAGACGCGCAGGACGTTGCAGCCCCCCGGCGAGCTTCCGACGCAGACGAGGCGATCGGCGGAGTCGAACTCGTAGAAGCGCGCGCCGCTAGCGAGCGCGATCCCGTCTACGGCGCGATGCCGATCCTCGCCTTCGGCTCCGGCGCGGCCTGGCGCTGGTGGAGCGCGCGCTCGAGGCCTTGGAGCAGGACGTTGCGGGTCTCGCGGGGGTCGATCAGCTCGTCGAAGCCGAGCATCGCGGCCGAGCGGTACGAGGCCTCGAGCTCCATCCGGCGCAGGCGGCCGGCTTCGCTCTCGTCGGCGCCGGTGGCGCGGCTCATCGCCGCGGCGCCCATCGCCCCCATCGTCGCACCCGGGAACGCGAACACCGACGACTGGCCGTCGAAGCCGATCATCCCCATCACCATCGAGCCGAAGCCGTAGGCCTTGCGCAGCGTCACCTCGAACTTCGGCGTCGTCGCGAGCGTCTGCGCCGCGTACATGCGCGCGCCGCTGCGCAGGATGCCGCGCCGCTCGGACGCGCGGCCGGGCATCACGCCCGGGTTGTCGGCCAGGAAGACGAGCGGCAGGTGGAACGCGTCGGCGACCGCGATGAAGTGCGCCGCCTTGTCGGCGCCGTCGACGTCGATCGAGCCGGCCATCACCTTCGGCTGATTCGCGATCACCGCGACGGGGTGGCCGCCGAGGCGTGCGAGCGTGCAGATCACCGTCCTGCCGAACTCCGGCTGCACCTCGAAGCACGAGCCCGCATCGAAGACCGCCGCGACGACGTCGCGCATCTCGTAGAGGCGCCGCCCGTTGCGCGGCACGATGTCGAGGAGCTCGGGCACCTCGCGCGGGCCGAGGTCGGAGCCGCTCGTCACGCTGAGCGGATACGACCACGCCGACGCGGGGAAGTAGCCGAGGTAGGTGCGCACGAGGTCGAGCGCGGCCGCGTCGTCGGGCGCCGCGTTGTGGACGAGCCCGCTCGCGACCGCGACCCCGGGCCCGCCGAGCTCCTCCTTCGTGACCTCTTCGCGCAGCGACTCGTACACGACCGGCGGCCCGGCGGTGAAGATCGCCGCGTGCGCGCTCATCACCGCGAAGTCCGACATCGGCGCCACGAGCGCGCCGTGGCCGGCCGACGAGCCGAGCACGGCCGTCACGAGCGGCACGCGGCCCGAGCAGCGCGCCTGCTCGAGCAGGTCGGTGGGCGTGCGCGCGTGGGCCCTGCCGTCGGCGCGGTAGCCGGCGCCGACGACCATCATCACGAGCGGCACGCGGTCGGTGACGGCGAGCTCGGCCACGCGGTAGCGCTTCGAGTTCGCGGCCTGGCTGATCGTGCCGGCCTTCACGGTGAAGTCCTCGGCGGCGACCATCACCGGGCGGCCGTCCACCCTTCCGTAGCCGGTGACGACCGCGTCGGCCGGCAGGTCCGGTCCGCCGACGAGCGTGCCGAGCTCGTGGAAGCTGCCCGCGTCGAGCAGGTGGTCGATGCGGGCGCGCGCGTCGAGCTTGCCGGCGGCGCGGTGCTTCGCGAGCCGCACTTCGCCGCCCATCGCGCGCGCCGCGGCGCGCCGCTGCGCGAGATCTTCGAGCGTGTCCTTCCAGTCGTCGGCGCCGTTGCGCTCGCTCATTGCGCCGGCTGCCACGGGCGGTCGGGGCGGGCCACGCCGTAGAGCTCGGCCGCGTTGTCGAAGAGGATGCGCCGGCGCGTCGCCTCGGGCAGGTCGCCGAACGCAGCGTCGATCTTCTCGCGCACCTCGGCGCCGTAGAGGCAGATCGGGTGCGGGTAGTCGGTCTCGAAGAGCACGCGCTCGGCGCCGATCGCGTCGAGGCAGTGGCGGTTCGCGTACTCCTCGAAGAAGGTGCAGGCCCACACCTGCTCGCGCAGGTACTCGCTCGGCCGCTTCTGGAACTCCGGCCGCTCGCGGCGCACGTTCGCATACTCGTAGCCGTGGTCGAGCGCCTCCTTCAGGAACGGCATCCAGCCGATCCCGCTCTCGACCGACGCGATCCGCAGCCCCGGGTTGCGCGGCAGCACGCCCGACATCGCGAGGTCCATCAGCTGGATCGCGTTCGCGAGCAGGATCGACATCGAGCCCGACACGGTGGTGGGCCCGATCCCGTGCGCGGCGAAGCGGCCGGGCTGCATCAGCTGGTCCTGGAAGTCGCCGCTGCCGATGTGCAGGCTGATCGGGAGGTCCACCTCCTGCGCGGCGTTCCAGATCGGGCTCCAGTGCGCGTCGCCGACGAAGGGCATGCCGAAGTCCTGCGGCGCGCTCGTGAAGAGGATCGCCTTGTGGCCGAGCTCGCGGCAGCGGCGGATCTCGGCCACCGCCGCCGGCACGTCCCAGAACGGCGTCGCCATCACCGGGATGAAGCGCTCCGGCGCGGGCGCGATCCACTCGATCAGCCAGTCGTTGTACGCGCGCACGCAGGCGAGCATCAGCTCGGGGTCGCCGAGGCCGAGGAAGGTCTCGCTGCCGAAGCCCCCGATGTTCGGGTAGAGCGCCATCGCCCAGGCGCCGATCTCGTCCATGTAGGCGAGGCGCGCCACCGCGTCGTAGGCCGCCGGCGGGCACTCGTCGAGGTTCTTCGGGATCGACGGGAAGGGCTCGCGCCAGCCCGCCACCGCGGTGGCGCCCACCGGGATCTTCCGCTCGCGCGTGCCGAACTGCCAGACGTCGACGCCGTCGTCGGTGCGCACCATCCGCGGCGCCCGGTCCTGGTGCTTGCGCGGCAGGCGCGCGGTCCAGACGTCGCCGGGCTCGGTGATGTGGGTGTCGGCGTCGATGAACCAGTCGGTGCACGGCATCGGGGGCCTCCTCGCGCCCCGATTCTCGCGCCCCGGCGCGGCGCGCGCACCCCGCGCGGTCGTCAGGACCCCCGAACCATCGCCGCGCCGCGGCGCCGACCTGCGAGAATGGCGGGAACGCGCACCCGGTGGGCCCCGTGAGCGCCGCAGGATCGAGAGCCGCACCGTGCTGCGCCGCGTGCTCGAGCGGCTGCCGGGACTGCGCCTCGCCGCCGGCGCGCGCGCCGGCGCCTAGCCGCTAGGAGCTCGCACCCTCGCGGCAGCGCCGGCACAGGCAGCGCTTGCCGCGCTCGCCCGCCGGCACGCGCGCGAGCAGCTCGGCCGGGAACGCGAGCTCCGCGCACCAGCACGGGGGTGCCTCGCCGGGCGGAGCGGCGGCGAGCGCGCACGCGTTCGGCCCGCCGCACAGCGGGCAGCGGGCTGCGTCGGGCGCGGAGGCAGCGCGTCTCGGCTTCGGCTCGGGCACGGTGCCTCGAAGACTATCCAACCGACCTTCCAGACGACAAGCGGGCTTGCGCTTCTCGACAAGCAGAGGACGCGAATCGACGCGCGCGCTCGGCGCTCGACTAATGTCGATGCGAGCGCGACCCGAAGCGTTCATCGGGTGTCGAGAATGTCTCGACGCCTCCTCGTTGAACGGCCCCGTGAGCCCTCTCCTCACGGGGTCGTCTGCGAGCACTCGGCACCGGAGGGAGGATGGCGAGCACCCCGCGTCGCTCTGCGGTGCGCGTTCGGCCGCACCCGGCGAGCCCCGTCGAGGTGCAGATCGTCGGCGACCACTTTCTCGAAGTGCTCGAGGCGCGCGACATCAGGCGCCCTACCAGACCCGGGCGATCGCGAGCTACATCCTCGATCGGCTCCCTCCCGAGCGCCCGGTGCAGCCACGAGACGAGTCGTCCCGAATCGCGAGCGCTGCAAGAGCGCTTGCGGCGACGCGCAGGGATCACCGCGTTCTGTGCTACCACCACACGCGGGATCGGGGGGAACGCGATGAATCACGTCGTGCGTGCGGTCCACCGCGTCTTGATCGTCGAGGACGACGCGGCGCTGCGCCGCGCAGTCGCGCGCAGCATCGGGCTCGCGAGCAGCGCGGTGGCGCTCGAGGCCGAGAGCGTCGCGGCGGCGCGCGAGTGGCTCTCGGAGCGGCCGCCGCCGGACCTGATGATCGCGGATGTTCGTCTACCCGATGGTTCTATCTTCGAAGTTCTCGATGCCGTCCGCGAGCTCTCCCCGGCGCCCGTCGTCGTCGCGATCAGCGGAAAGGCGTCGCCCGACGAGGCCTTCCGGCTCGCGCAGCGCGGCGTCCGCGCGTACCTCGCGAAGCCCTTCTCGATTCCCGACCTCGCGAAGGCGGTCGAGACGGCGCGCCGGGATGCGCCCGACCTCGAGCCGCTGATCACCGCCGCGGTCGGACACGTGCCGCTTCGCGAGCTCCAGAGCGAGATCCGGCGCGTGATGGTTCGCGAGGCGCTCGCCCTCACCGAGGGCAGCCGCAGCGGAGCGGCCCGCCTGCTCTCCGTCACGCGCCAGGCCGTGCAGCAGATGGTCCAGAGTCGCGAGCGCTCGACCGACGACGCACCCGCGAGGTCGTCGCGGGCGAGCTAGGCAGTCGGCGCCGGGGCGTCGAGCACCTCGCGGATCTTGCGCATCAGCTCGCCGGTCTGGAACGGCTTCGCGAGGAACTCGACGTCGGCGGGCACCGTCGGCTGTGCCCAGCTGTGCGGGTCGATCTTCCCGGAGATCAGCAGCACCCGCGTCTCCGGGTGCATCGCGCGCAGCCGCTCGGCCAGCTCCAGGCCGTCCATGCCCGGCATCACCAGGTCCGTCAGCAGCAGGTCGATCGGCGCAGCGGACTCGCGCGCGAGGCGCAACGCCGCCTCGCCGCTCTCGCTGGTCCTCACCCGGTAGCCACTGCTGCGCAGTAGGCGCTCGAGCGCCACGCGCAGGTCGTCCTCGTCCTCGACGAGCAGGATGTCCTCGTCGCCGCCGCGCGCCTCGAGCGACGGCGTCGGAGCCGGCGCCTCGCGCCCGAAGTCGCGGGCCATCGGCCAGTAGAGCTCGAAACGCGCCCCCTTGCCGGGCTCGCTCGACACCCGCACGTGTCCACCGCCTCGGCTGACGATGCCGTAGACGATCGAGAGCCCGAGCCCGGTGCCCTGGCGCAGCGGCTTTCGCGTGAAGAAGGGATCGAATGCGCGGGCGCTCGTCTCCGCGTCCATGCCGATGCCGGTGTCGCTGACCGCCACGCGGACCCAGCGGCCGGCCGCCTCACCGCCGCGCGTCGCGAGGCCGTTCGGCGGGTCGGCGACGTCCACCTCGATCGTCAGGCGGCCGCCTTCCGGCGTCGCGTCGCGCGCGTTCAGGGTCAGGTTGACCAGCACCTGCTCGATCTCGCCGCGGTCGGCGACCACGGCCATCGGCTCGCGCTCGCAGCGGATCTCGAGGCTCCGCGGCTCGCCGAGGAGCTTCTCGAGCAGCGAGCGCGAGGCCTCGCACAGCGCCCCGAGGTCGACGACCTCGCGAGTCGTCTCGCCGCCGCGGCTGAAGCGCAGGAGGCGGGTCGTGAGGTCGGCGGCCTGGGCGCTCGCCTTCTGGATCTCCTGGATGTCCGGACGGGCGCCGTTCTCGGGGCCCCCACTCGCGAGCGCCAGCTCGGCGTACAGGCGGATCCGTGTGAGGAGATTGTTGAACTCGTGCGCCAGCCCCCCCGCGAGGCGCCCGAGCGCCTCGAGCTTGTGCGCGATCCGCAGCTCCTCCTCGAGCCGCGCGCGCTCCTCGATCTCGCGCCGCAGCCGCTGGTTCGCCTCCGAGAGCTGGCGCGTGCGCGCCTCGACGTCGCGCTCGAGCCGGTCGCGGTATTGCTCGGCGAGCTCCGAATGCTTCGCTGCCATCTGCAGCCGCTGGTGCGCGATCCCGATCACCGGCAGCACGCCGCCCCAGAGCGCGATCTTGATCGGGTCGGGGTCGAGCGCGACGAGCACGACGCCGAGCGCGGCGACGAAGACCCCGTAGCGCGCGAGGCCCGCCGTCGACCGGATCACCGCGCACACGGCCAGCACCGCCATCACCGAGCCGGCCGTGTAGAAGAGGTGCATGTCGTTGAGCCAGGCCAGCACGTAGATCTGGAGCGTCGACAGCCACGGGCCCGGGAACATCGCCTCGAGATACCGCCGGAGGTTGCGGTGACGCGACGCGAGCGCAGCGGACAGCAGGAAGACGGCGGCCACGCCGCCCCAGGTCCACCACGCGTCGCGGGCCCCGACGGGGGTGAGGAAGTACCAGAACGGGTATACGAGCCCAGCGACTACGTGGGCCTGCCCGGGGCTCGTCGTCTCGATGCCCGACGATCGCGCCATCGCCCGCAGCACCTTCCACATGAGGGGGCGGATTGTACTCCGGGGCGCGCGAGCGGGGCTCGAGAGGCTACGCGTCGAGCGGCGCCGGATCGGCCTCCATCCAGTGCGCCTGCTCGGGAATCGCGAGCCCCGCGAAGACGCGCTCGAGCAGCGCGCGCCGCGTGGCGCCGAGCGCCGCGAGCTGCGGGAGATCGACGAGGGCGGCGCGGGCCACGAGGGGCGCAAGCTTCCTTGCGGCCCGGAGCGCCCGCGGGCCGATGCGCGCGCGCAGGTAGGCGACGTGGAGCAGCTCGTCGCGCAGGATCTCGCCGAGCAGCGAGCGCAGGCGCGCCTCGACCTCGGGCTCGTCGGAGAAGAGGTCGCAGTTCGCGAGCAGGATCTCGAAGATCGCGGAGCCGACGATCTCGGCGCAGATCACGAGCGTCCAGCGCACGGAATCGGGCAGGCGCATGATCACGTGGATCAGCACCCGCTGGTTCCAGTGCGGGAGCGGCGTCGCGACCTCGATGCCGACCGTCCGGCACGCCTCGCGCAGGATCCGCGTGTGGTAGCTCTCCTGGAGCAGCATGCGCAGGTAGAGCTCGTCGGCCGTCGGGATGCCGCCGGCCTTCGCGATCCAGTGCAGCTCGCGGTCGACGCCGTAGGACTCGCCGGAGTTCGCCTTCGCGGCGACGACGAGCCACGCCGTGCGCCGGTCGAGGTCGGCGCTGCCGGCCGACGCGAAGTTCGCGTGGAACGACGCGTGGTCGATCTCGCGCTCCGACTCCACTGGCTTGCGCGCGAGCTCGTCGAAGTAGCGCTCGCGGCGCTCGAGGCGCCGCTGCGCGACGTCGAAGTCGCCGTCGAGCCCGCGCAGGAACTCGAGATATCCCGCCAGGTGCCGGGCCCGCTCGTCGGGCGCGGGCACCCGGAACGGATCGAAACGTCGCTCGGCCTGCTCAGCCGACATGCCGTATCTCCATCTCCCCCGCTGCATCGACGACGGGAGGCGAGAGCGCATCGATCCGCCGACGGAGCCGGTCTCCGTAGAGGTCGAGCGCGTTGTGCCAGACGAGCCGCGCGGCGTAGTCCGGGTCGATGCCGGGCCGCTCGACGACGGAGCCGACGCATCCGGAGAGCTGCGCGTCCCAGTGGCCGTAGTCGAGCGCGAGACAGGCGATGCGCCGCCCGGTCTCGCCGAGCGCCACCGGCAGGTACGTCACGGCCGGGTCGTCGGGCTCGAAGGTCAGGAAGATCTGGCCCCGCTCGACGTACTCCCAGGGGTCGCGGGGCAGGTCCGGATGCTCCCAGCGGAACGCCTCGATCTCCTCCTCGCTGGCCATCGACTCCGACCTCGCGCCGAAGATCGAGGTCAGCTGCCGCACCTTTCGCGTCAGGCCGAGCCCGCCTCCGGGCCGCCGCTCGCGCGCGAACTCGGCGAGGATCCGCCGGACGCTCGGCTCGACGCTCGGATCGAGGTCGCGGACGCGCTTCTCCCAGTGCTCGTGCAGGCTGTGGATCAGGTCGGGGAACCAGCCGACGCCAGCCTCGAGGAAGCCGACGCGCAGGCGCGGAAAGCGCTCGAACACGCCGTCGAAGATCAGCTTCGCAATCGCCGCCTGCTGCATGCCCCGGTTCGCGAACACGTGCACCAGCGTGAACGTGTCGAGCTGGTCGGCCGTCCCGGCGGCGAGCTGGCAGCCGGGCGCGCCG
>CAZQYK010000454.1:0-3932 GCA_964597285.1 uncultured Spirochaetales bacterium | reverse complement strand
ATTCGGGCCGCTGTGGCATCAGCTACGGCTCCAGTTCCGGCAGTCCCCCGGCCATGGGCATCTATACCCGCCAGATCTACGCCAACCGCACGACCCGAGGCATCGGCGCCAACGACTACCTGCAGCTGATGAGCCACACCTGCGCGGCCAACCTCGCGCAGTTCTTCCAGGTGACCGGTCGCATCCTCCCGACGTGCTCCGCGTGCACGTCCGGCAGCCAGGGCATCGGCTACGGCTACGAGGCGATCCGCTTCGGCCGCCAGGAGCTGATGATCTGCGGCGGCGCCGAGGAGCTCGACGGCATCGATGCGGTGATCTTCGACATCCTGCTCGCGGCGTCGACGCGCAACGAAGAGCCCGAGCGCACGCCGCGCCCCTACGACGCGGATCGCGACGGGATCGTCGTCGCCGAGGGCGCCGGGACGCTCGTGCTCGAGGAGCTCGAGCACGCCCGCGCGCGCGGCGCGCGCGTCCACGCCGAGGTGCTCGGCTACGGCACGAACTGCGACGGCCGCCACATGACGAACCCCGACCCCGAGGGCATGGAGCAGGTGATGCGCCTCGCGCTCGAAGACGCCGGCCTCGACGCCGGCGAGGTCGACTACGTCAACTCCCACGGCACCGCGACCGAGGTCGGCGACGTCGCCGAGAGCCAGGCGATGGAGCGCGTCTACGGCGCGCGCGTGCCGGTGAGCACGCTGAAGGGCCACATGGGACACACGCTCGGCGCGTGCGGCGCGCTCGAGGCGTGGATGAGCCTCGGCATGCTCGCCGAGGGCTGGGTCGCGCCGACCCTGAACCTCGAGAGCCCCGACCCGCGCTGCGGCCGGCTCGACTACGTGGTCGGCGCGCCGCGCGAGCTCGCGGCCCGGACGATCGTCAGCAACAACTTCGCCTTCGGCGGCGTGAACACCTCGCTCGTGTTCCGGCGCTGGGACGAGCGCTGAGCCGAGGCGCCGGGTACCCACCGTGAGCCGCAAGAAGCAGACCGGCGAGGAGGGCGCGCGCCAGGCGTCGGAAGCCGACGCCGCGCCGCCGCCGCTGCTCACCCGCGTCTGGGACCAGGTCGGGCCGATCGCGCTCGCGGTGCTGATCGCGCTCGGGATCCGCGCGGTGATCATCGAGTCCTACTACGTGCCGTCGGGCTCGATGCTGCCGACGATGTTCATCGGCGACCACGTGTTCGTCTCGAAGTTCAGCTTCGGCGCGCGGATCCCGTTCACCGACTGGCGGCTGCCGGCGCTGCGCGACCCCGAGCGCGGCGAGATCGTCGTCTTCGAGCTCGGCCGCGGCCCGGCCGGCATCTGCCCGCTCGACGAGTGCCCCGACCTCCCCGGCGACGGCTTCGTCAAGCGCATCGTCGGCCTGCCCGGCGACGAGGTGGCGTTCCGCAACGGCAAGCTCTTCCTGAACGGCGAGGCGGTGGCGCTCGAGCCGACCGGCGAGACCTTCGCCGACGACAAGGGCGTTCGCAACGACGTGCTGCTCGAGGAGTTCGACGGCTGTGGCCACCACGTCCTCGACCGGCCCAGCTATACGGGCCTGACGCAGGCCCCCTTCGTCGTGCCCGGCGACCACTACTTCATGCTCGGCGACAACCGCGACAACTCGAACGACAGCCGCGGCTGGGGCACCGTCCACCGCCACGACCTGAAGGGTCCGGTGCTCTTCAACTACTGGGCGTGGAACAACGAGTACACCTGGCCGCAGATGCTGAACCCGATCCACTGGGTCAAGCTGCTCTGGGGCGAGATGTACTGGAGCCGCATCGGTATGACCTACGGCTGCGTCGAGCCCGGCGACGGCGCCCCGCAGTCGCCGGCGGACTGACCGGCGGCTGCCCCCGCCTATCCCCCCGACAGCCGCAGCGCGTTCTCGATGACGCCGACGTGGGAGTAGGCCTGGGGGTGGTTGCCGAGCGCGACGCCGACGCCGGGGGCCCACTCCTCGGACATCAGGCCGGTCGGGCCGGCGAGGCGCACGAGCTCGTCGAAGAGCGCGCGGGCCTCGTCGCGACGGTCGCACAGCCACAGCGCGTCGACGAGCCACGACGTGCACAGGTGGAAGCCGCCCTCCTCGCCCGGCAGGCCGTCGTCGTGGCGGTAGCGGTAGACGGTGGGGCCGCGGCGCAGCTCGCGCTCGACCGCGCGCACCGTCGCGACGAAGCGCGGGTCGTCGGGCGCGAGCAGGCCGGACAGGCCCACTTGCAGCACCGCGGCGTCGAACTCCTCGCGCCCGTACGCGCCGGCGAAGCTGCCGATCTCCTCGCACCAGCCCTTCGCGATCACGTCGGCGCGGATCTCGTCGCGAAGCCGCTCCCAGTCCGGGTCGACGCGGTCGCGGTGCGCGCGGATCACGCGCACCGCGCGGTCGAGCGTCACCCAGCACATCACCTTCGAGTGCACGTGGTGGCGGCGCTGCAGCCGCAGCTCCCAGATGCCGTGGTCGGGCTCGTGCCAGCGCTGCCGAACCGCCTCGACCATCGCTTCGATCAGCCGCACGTGGTCGGGAATCAGCGGCGCCTCGCGCAGCGCGAGCTCGTGGATCAGGTCGACGACGCAGCCGAACACGTCGAGCTGCACCTGGCGCGCGGCGGTGTTCCCGATCCGCACCGGGCGGCTCTGGCGGTAGCCGGCCAGCTCCGGGATCTCGGTGTCGGTGTGCACCTCGCCGCCGATCACCGTGTAGAGCGGCTGGAGCTGCGCCGGGCTCTCGATGCGGTCGACGATGCCGAGGATCCAGTCGAGCAGCGCGAGCGCCTCGCCCTGGCTGCCGAGCTTGACGAGCGCGCCGGCCGCGAGCGACGCGTCGCGCAGCCAGCAGTAGCGGTAGTCCCAGTTGCGGACCCCGCCGAGCGTCTCGGGCAGGCTCGTCGTCGCGGCGGCGAGGATCGCGCCGGTCGGCGCGTAGCAGAGCGACTTCAGCGTCAGCGCGCTGCGCAGCACCAGGTCGCGTGCGAGCGCCGGCAGCTCGAGTCCGGCGACCCAGCGCGTCCAGTAGTCGGCGGTGCGCTGCTCGCGCTCGCGCGCGCGCAGCCGCGTGTCGTGGAGGCTGCCGGTTCCGTAGCGCAGGTCGAAGACCACGTGGCCCCCGTCGAGCTCGAGCTCGGCCCAGGCCGTCTCGTGCACGCCGTCGCTGCGCAGCTTCCACTCGACGCCGGGCGAGCGCAGCACGATCGGGTCGATCGAGTCCTCGACGAAGAGGCCGTTCGGGCGCAGCTGGAGCCGTGTCGGCACGCGTCCGAAGTCGAGGCGCGGCGCGAACTCGATCCGCACGCGGCCGGTGCCCTCGACCACGCGCAGCAGGTCCGAGCGGCCGGCGCGCTGGCGCGGCCGCGTGTCGGAGGCGTCGAGGAAGTCGGTGACGCGCAGCCGCGGCCAGTGCGTCTCGAGCACCAGCGTGTCGTCGCGATAGCGCTGCGCCTCGGGCTCCCCGCCTTCGGCCGGGCCGATCTCGAAGTAGCCGGCGCCGGGGCCGCCGACGAGCTCGGCGAAGAGCGACGGCGAGTCGGCGCGCGGCAGGCACATCCACACGAGCCGCGCGCGCGGCGTCACGAGCGCCATCGTGCGGTGGTCCGAGAGCAGCGCGTGCCGCTCGATCGGCACCGCCTCCGCGCCGGCGAGCCACCCCCAGCGCAGCTCGTAGATGCGCGCGAGCAGGCGCGCGACCTCGCCGGGGTCGGAGACGCGCTGCGGCGCGCGGGTCTCGCCGGCGCCGACCTTGACGCCGAGGTCGGGGCCGCGCAGCCGCGCGAACGCGTCCTCGTCGGTGACGTCGTCGCCGAGGAAGATCACCGCGGTCGCGCCGAGGCGGCTGCGCAACGTGTCGAGCGCGTCGCCCTTGTCGGTCGACAGCACCGAGAGCTCGACGACCTTCTTGCCGCGGCGCAGGTGCACGCCGGGCCGCGCGCCGGGCCCGTCGAGCACCGCGGC
>CAZQYK010000453.1:0-3113 GCA_964597285.1 uncultured Spirochaetales bacterium | reverse complement strand
CGCGGCGTCGTGCCCGACCTGCTCGAGCAGCGCCGCGCGCTCGGCGCGCAGCGACGGGTCGCCGGCCGCGATGCGCCGGCCCAGCTCGGCCAGCGCGTCGTACCAGACCCCGTGGCGCGCGAAGGTCGCGTAGTCGGGCTCGGGCCCGGCGAGCTCCGCGACGAGCTCCGGCGACGGTGTCACGCGCTCGATCGCCCCGCCGGCGACGACGTCGGCGTCGCGCTGCTCGGCGTCGCCGACGAGCGCGACGAACCACTCGTAGACCACGCCCTCTTCGAGCTCGACGTCGAAGCGCGCGAGCGATGCCTCGCCGATGCCGGCCTCGACCTCCGGCGCGATCCGGGTCTCGAGCAGCGGCTCCGCGGCGCCGTCGCGCAGCAGCGTCAGATCGAGCCGCACCGGCGCCGAGCCGCCGACGTACCACGCGAGCGTCGGCTGCGCGCGCGTCGTCAGGCCCACATGGTCGGGCACCAGCGCGTGGAGCGGCGGCACCCGCAGTGCGCTGCGCGTGCCCCCGCCGACGCGGGTGCGCGCGGCGCCGCGCGGCGGCGGCACGTAGACGGTCAGGCGCCGGTCGCCGCGCTGCGGCGCCTCGTCTGCGTCGGCCGGCTCGTGCGGGCGCTCGGTGCGCGGACCCGCCTCGGGCTCGGGCTGCCGCACCTCGGTCGGCTCGTCCGCCGTGGCCGCCGCCAGCCACGGCAACGCCAGGAGTGCGATCGCGATCTTCGTCCTCATCCGGTCTCTCCTTGCGGCCCCGCGGAGGGTACCGCCTCCAGCTGCGTCGCATCGCGAGCTGCGCGCAGGCAGATCTCGGCAAAGTCGCGCACCCGCGCGCGCAGGTCGCGCGCGCCGCTGTCGAGCGAGGCCTCGAGCGAGCGGCGGGCCAGCTCGATCGCGCGCTCGCGCTCGCCGGGCTCGGCGCCACGCGCGCTCACCTCGGCGACGAAGCGGTAGCCGAAGCCGTGCACGGTGCGGATCACGCGCTGGTCGCGGCCGTCGTCACCGACGGCGCGGCGCGCCTCCTTCACCAGGCGCGTCAGCGAGGACGTCGTCACCGCGGTGTCGGGCCAGAGCTCGCAGCGCAGGACGTCCTTCGACACAACCCGCGCGCGGTGCAGCACCAGGAAGTGGAGCAGCTCGAAGACCTTCGGCTGCAGACGCACCGGCCGGCCGTCGCGCAGCAGCAGGCGCTGGTCGGGATCGAGGCGGTGGCGGCCGAAGCGGTACGACATCGCGCGGACTCCTTGGCTGTGTACGGGGAGTCGGCGCGCGGCGGCGGATCGGATCACGTCCCGGGGGACAACCCTCCGGCCCGGCCCGCACGCTCCTGCCACCAAGCCCGCACGGCCGGCGCGCTGGCGTCGTAGCCGCGCGCGGCGATCGCGCCGAGCGCCTGGAACTCGAGCAGACCCCACTCGGCGACCGGCAGCTTCAGGTACAGGCTCGCCGCCGCGGCGGCCTGGCGCTCGCGGGCCTTGACCAGGCTCGCGACGACGACGCTGCGCATCAGCACGCTCGACATCGACGGCACCCCGGCCGGCGCCGCGGCGAAGGGGCTCAGGCGCTGCCACAGCGCGCGCCAGCCCGAGTAGCCGCGCGCGAGGTCGACGTCGAAGTGCAGGTCCTCCTCCGGGCTCACGTCCACCGCGATCACGGCCTCGCCGCACAGTGCGCGCATCGAGTCGATCGGGAGGTTGTCGATCAGGCCGCCGTCGACGTGCAGGTCGCCGTCGAGCGCGATCGGCGGCAGGATGCCGGGCAGCGAGATGCTCGAGCGCACCGCGAGGAAGAGCGAGCCGCGCCGGTGCACCACCTCCTGCGCGCGGCTCAGGTTCGTCGAGACGCAGAAGTACGGGATCGGCAGGTCCTCGATGTCGACGCCGCCGAGCTCCGCCTCGAGGCGTGCGCCGATGCGCCGCCCGGTGAGCAGTGCGACGGCCGGGAAGGTGGGATCGAAGAGCGCCGAGAAGCTGCGCCGGCAGCGCTCCTGCGCGGTGGCGGCGTCGAAGCCCAGCGCCGAGGCCGCGGCGATGATCGAGCCGATGCTGGTGCCGCCCACCGCGTCCACCGGGACGCCCGCCTCCTCGAGTGCGCGGAGCACGCCGAGGTGCGCGAAGCCGCGCGCGCCGCCGCCGCCGAGCACGAGGCCCACCGCGTTGCCGGTGAGCAGGCGCGCCAGGCGCGCCACGTCTGCGCCGCGCGCGCCACCCCGCACGTGGTAGTGCTGCTCGACGTCGCGCTCCGCGAGCCACGCCGCGGTGGCGCGCGGGCTCTCGCCGTCGGCGTGCAGCAGCAGCAGCGAGCGGCGCGGCGGGCGCCGCTTGCGCCAGGTCTCGGCGAGCCGCGCCTCGGTCGGACCGAGCGCCGGGCCGTCGGCGGCGTGCGCGACGACGAGCACGTGGTCGGCCTGGCGCAGCGCGCGCTCGCTCCACGGCGTCCACTCGGGATCGGCCACGTGCACGCAGTAGCGGTGGCCCGAGTCGAGCCCGTCGAGCCAGTGCACGAGCCGGATCCCGGCCGCCTCGTCGTCGCGCGCGTCGGCAGCGCCGCGGCCGAGCTCGCGCTCGGCGGCCGCGCGGTCGACGCAGACGACGCGGCCGAAGCGCGCCAGCTCGCCGGCGAGCGCGCGCGCCAGCGCGCTCGCGTCGTCGCCCGGGCGCGCCGGTACGAGCGCCAGCGACAGCGCCGGCGCGAACCCCGGCGCGCCCGACGCGTGCCGCCGCAGCCGTTCGACGACGAAGCCCGCGATGCGGCGCAGCGCGACCGGATGGCGCTCGGTCAGCGCGTCGAAGGTCTCGCGCGAGAGGCGCGCCAGGTGAGAGTCGCGCACCGCGTAGACCGTCGCCGAGCGCGGCGCGGCGTCGATCAGGGCCATCTCGCCCACCGTCTCGCCGCTGCCCATCTCGTTGAGCACGCGCTCGCCGTCCGCGCCGGCGACCACCGCGCGCAGCCGGCCGCGGATCACCAGGTACGCCGCGTCGGCGGCGTCGCCCTCCCCGAAGAGCACCTCGCCGCCGCGCAGCGTCGTCCACTCGACACCGGCCCCGAACTCCTCGAGGCCTTGCGCGTCGAGGCCCGGGAAGAGCCGCGCGAGGTGCGCGGCGATCTGCTGC
>CAZQYK010000452.1:0-3358 GCA_964597285.1 uncultured Spirochaetales bacterium | reverse complement strand
AACGCGCTGCTGCTGCGCGTGCGCCCGGGCGAGATCGAGCGCGCGCGCCGGCTCGTCCGGCGGCTCGACCGCCCGGCGCTCGGGCGCGGCGAGCTGCACGTGATTCCCCTCGACTACGCCGACCCCGTCGAGCTCTCGGAGCGCCTCGTCGCGCTGCGCGACGACCTCGCCGGAGTGCGCGACGTCGCGGTCGCGCTCGCCGAGGCGCGGCGCGCCGGTCTGCGCGGCCGCGAGTTCGTGCTCGCGGCGGACCCGGCGACGAACTCGCTGCTCGTGCAGGCGCTGCCCGAGGCCTTCGCGGCGGTGCTCGACGTCGTCCGCGAGCTCGACCGCGTGCCCGACTCGGTCCGCGTCGACCTCACCATCGCGACCGTCGTGCTCGAGGACGGCCTCGAGCTCGGCATCGACTTCCTGCTGCCGCTCACCGACCCGCGCAGGCTCACCGACCCGCTGGCGGCCGTCGCGGTGAGCTCGAGCGGCGGGCTCCCGCCGCGCACGCCGAGCACCGAGCGGCCCTTCCTGTTCAACTACACGCGTTCGAACCCCGTCACGCTGCCGATCCTGAACCCGCTCACCGGCGAGGAGATCGTCATCAACGCCGGCGAGAGCGTCTCGCTGACCCTGAACGACCGTGTGGTCCGCACCGAGACGCTGATGCGCCCGCGTCTGCTCGTGATCGGCGGCGAGGAGCACGAGATCTTCGCCGGAGACAACGTGCCGATCCCGGTGGCGAGCGGCGAGACGCCGGAGAACGCGCCGGTGAGCCAGGTTCGCCGGGACATCCAGCGCGAGGACGTCGGCACGCGCGTGCGGCTGCGGCCGACGGTCGGCGCCGAGGGCCGCGTGCAGCTCGAGCTCGAGATCGAGCAGAGCGAGATCGGGCCGTCGCTCGCCGGCAGCGTCGCCGTCGTCGGCCCGTCGATCCGCAAGACCGAGCTGACGTCGCGGATCCTGCTGCGGCCCGGCGAGGCGGCGGTGATCGCGACCCACGCCGAGCCACTCGTCTCGCGCCGCGAGTCCGGCGTGCCGTGGCTCAAGGACGTCCCGATCCTCGGCTGGCTCTTCCGCAGCACGCGCGACGTCGCGACCGAGCGCCACCTGCTCGTCGCGGTCGCGGCCGAGGTGATCAGCGCCGAGAGCCGCGAGCTGTCGCGCGCGCTCTCGCACGAGCTCGGCGCGGCGACCGCGACGCGCTGAGCGGAGGCCCGACCGCCGGCTCGCCGAGCCGCGCGACGGCCGGGGCGCCCGGCGCCTGGCGCACGTGGGGCAGGCCGAGCGCGTCGAGCCAGGCCGGCGCGTCGGCGCCGTGCAGCAGCGCGATCGTCGACGCGCTGCCGGCGACGAGACAGCGCGGCGCGAACACCGTGATGCTCGCGAGGCCCGACACCGGCCAGCCGCTGCGCGGGTCGAGCACGTGGCCGTAGCGCACGCCCTCGACGACCATGCAGCGCTCGTAGTCGCCGCTCGTCGCGACTCCGCCGGCCCAGACGGGTACGTGCAGCGCGGCGTGGCCCGGGCGCGACGCGTCGCGGACGCCGACGCGCCATGGGCGCCCGTCGGGATGCGGGCCGACGATCGCGAGGTCGCCGCCGAGGTCGACGACGCCGCCGCGGCAGCCCTGCGCGCGCAAGAGCGCCGCGACGCGGTCGGCCGCGTACTCCTTGACGACGCCGCCGAGGTCGATCTCCATGCCCGGCTCGGGCAGCACCAGGCGCGGCGCCTCCCAGCGCAGCCTCGACCAGCCGACGAGCGGCAGCAGCGCGTCGATCGCCGCGCGCTCGGGCAGCCGCCCGGAGCGGAGGTTCCACGCGCGGCGCAGGATCCCGGACGTGACGTCGAAGCGCCCGCCGCTGTGCTCGAAGCAGGTGGCGGCGTAGTCGAGCAGCGCGGCCGTCTCGCGGTCGACGCGGACGCCGGTCGGATCGCCGGCGCTCGCGTTGATCCGCGACAGCAGGCTGTCGGGCCGGTAGCGCGAGTACTTGCGCTCGAGCCTCGCGATCTCGCCGCGTGCGCTCGCGGCGAGCGCGCGCGCGTGCGACGCACCCTCGGCGTAGAGCTGCAACGAGCACGGGCAGCCCATCGCCTTGAAGCGCACGCGGTGCGCCGCCGCCTCGGCCGGAGCGCGGAGCGGGGCGGCCATCGTCAGAAGCGCGCCGTCAGGCCGGCGGTGATCAGGTGGTACGAGACGAGCCCCGGGTTCTCGACCGAGACGCGCTGGATCGCGAGCCGGCCGGCGCTCTCGTAGCGCTCGAACGCGATGCTCGCGTCCCAGATCACGCTCCAGGTCTGGAAGCGCGCCTGGGCCTCGATGCGGTACGAGAACGCGCCGAAAGGCGAGAGCCGGTAGTCGCTCGAGCGCAGGCCGTCGCTGCGCGGCGTCAGGTAGAAGGGCGCGTAGAACTCGGCCTGGCTCTGGCTGTAGTAGCGCAGCGACGGAATCACGCGCACGCGGTCGAAGAAGACCTGGTGCCAGGCCGCCTCGATGGTGTGCGAGTCGACCTCCCAGTCGTCGACGTAGTAGCGGTAGTCGAGGTGCAGCGTGCCGTCGATGCTCCCGAAGTGGTGGCGCAGGCGCGTGAGCCACGCGACGCGGTTGCGGGTATCGGGCCGCTCGTCGGGCACCGGCGCCGACTCGACGAAGGCGAGCTTGTAGGGATCGGAGAGGTAGCCGCGCGCGTGCTGGTACGCGACCGAGGTCTGCACCTGCGTGTTGCGGCCGAGCACCTGCGACAGCCCGGCGAAGACGTCGTAGGCCTGCTTCTCCTCGTGCGAGCGCCGCTCCGGGAAGCGGTTGCGGCCGCTCGGCTCGATCTCGTCCCACGCCACGCCGACGCCGCCGGAGAGCGTCGTGTTCTTCTCGTTGAAGTGACGCTCGCCGCCGAGGCCGCCGTGGATCGAGAGGTAGTCGTTCTCGATCGAGAAGCCCGCGTTCGCGCTCAGCTCGTTGCGATCGAGCGCCCAGCGCCCGCTGAGCAGCGCGTCGGTGCGGCTCTCCTCGATCGTCGCCTCGGTCATCACCTGCACCGGGTCCTCGCCGGGCGCGCCCGGCGTCACGTACCAGGGCGTCGCGCCGCTCATCGTCTCGTGGGTCAGGTCGAGGCCGAGGCCGAAGCGCTCGCCGAGCGGCGTCTCGAAGCGGAACTGGTGCACGTCGATCTCGTAGCGGCTGCGCTCGCTGCCGGGCGAGACCTTGCCGCGCGAGATGTCGTCCTCGGAGTAGCGCGAGTAGTGGTAGTCGGCGCGCACGGCCGTCGGCGGCTCGGCCGCGGCGCGCTGCGCGAGGCCCGGCAGCGCGAGCGCGCCCGAGGTCAGCGCGTGCAGCGCGGCGCTCGGGCGGCGCGCGAGCCGGCGCCGTTGG
>CAZQYK010000451.1:0-10149 GCA_964597285.1 uncultured Spirochaetales bacterium | reverse complement strand
CAGCTCCATCCGGAACACATTCAGCGCCTGGCGCTCGACGTCCTCCGCGCCCATGTACACGACGCACTGCTGGCCGAGCAGCGCCGCCGCGGTGGCGGTCGCGACTCCGTGCTGGCCCGCGCCGGTCTCGGCAATCACGCGCGGCTTGCCCATGTGGCGCGCCAGCAGGCACTGGCCGAGCACGTTGTTGATCTTGTGCGCGCCGGTGTGCGCGAGGTCCTCGCGCTTCAGGTACACGCGCGCGCCGCCGAGCTGCTCGCTCATCCGGCGCGCCGGGAAGAGCGGCGTCGGACGGCCGGCGTAGCGCGCGAGCAGGTCGCCTAGCTCGGCCTCGAACTCCGGCGCCGCCGCCAGCCGCGGGTAGGCCTCGGTCAGCTCGTCGAGCGCGGCGATCAGCGTCTCGGGGACATAGCGCCCCCCCGTACGCGCCGAAGCGGCCGCGCGCGTCGGCGCGGCTCTCGAAGCCGGCGGGCCCCGAGCTCATGTCTTCGCGGCGTCCGCGGCCTTCGCCGCCGCGCCCTCCGGCTTCGCCGCCGCGCGCACGGCCTTCACGAAGCGCGCGATCTCGGCCGGATCCTTGCGATGGCCCGAGCCCTCGACGCCCGACGCGACGTCGACGCCCCACGGCAGCAGGTCGCCGAGCGCGCCAAGCGCCCCGCCGACGTTGCTCGCGTCGAGACCTCCGGCGAGGATCACGTCGCAGCCGCTCTCGATCAGCGGCGCGGCGTCCGACCAGTTCCACTGCTGACCCTGTCCACCGCCGGCGGTCGGGTGGTCGAGCAGCAGCAGCGTGCCCGGATAGGCGTTCGCGGCCTCCGGGTCGGCGCCGCGGATCGCCTTGATCACCGGCAGGTCGACGCTCTCGACGTCCTCCTCGGTCTCGTCGCCGTGGAACTGCAGCCGGTCGAGGTCGACGCGGCGCAGCACGCGCTCGATTTCCTCCGGCTGGGCGTTCTGGAACACGCCGACGAGCTCGACGCGTCCGGCGACCCGCTCGGCGACCGCGGCCGCGGTCGGCAGGTCGAGCTCGCGCGGCGAGCCCGGCACGAAGTTCAGCCCGAGCAGATCCGCGCCCGCCTCCACCGCCGCGTCCGCGTCGTCGGGATGGGTGATTCCGCAGATCTTGATTCGAATGGTCACGACGCCCTCCGCAGGCGGCGCAGCGCGCTGGCCACGTCCGCTTCGCGCATCAGCGATTCCCCGACCAGGAACGCATGCGCTCCCGACTCCTCCAGCCGCCTCACGTCGGCGGGATGGAAGATGCCACTTTCCCCGACCACGACGACCCCCTTCGGCACGCGCGGCGCGAGGCGCTCGGTCACCGCGAGATCGGTCTCGAAGCTCCGCAGGTCGCGGTTGTTGATGCCGACGATCCGCGCGCCGGCGGCGAGCGCCCGCTCGAGCTCGGCCTCGTCGTGCACCTCGACGAGTGCCGCGAGTCCGAGCGCGTCGGCGCGCGCGTGCAGGCCCGCGAGCGTCGCGACGTCGCGCGCGGCGACGATCAGCAGCAGCGCGTCGGCGCCGGCGACGCGCGCCTCGTCGACCTGATACGCGTCGAGCACGAAGTCCTTGCGCAAGAGCGGCCGGTCGACGTTCGCGCGCACTGCGGCGAGGTCGGCGAGCCGCCCGCCGAAGAAGGTCTCGTCGGTCAGGACCGAGATCGCGGCCGCGCCGCCGTCGACGTAGGCGCGCGCGCACGCGACCGGGTCGAAGTCGGCCCGGATCTCGCCGCGGCTCGGCGAGCGGCGCTTGATCTCGGCGATCACGCGCGGCGCCGGGCCGCTCGAGATCGCGGCGCGGAAGTCGCGCGGCGCCTCCGCGTGCGCCTCGGCGCGGCGCGCGAGCGCGTCGGGCGGCTCGCGCCGCCGCGCCGCGTCGAGCTCCCGGCGCTTGTGCTCGAGGATCTCGTCGAGGATCACGCCGGCTCCGCGCTCGGGGTCGCTGCGGTGGCGGCGCCGCGCTTCGCCTCGGCGTCGGACGTGGCCGCGACGAGCGCGTCGAGCTTCGCGAGCGCCGCGCCCGAGTCGAGGCTCTCGGCGGCCCGCGCGAGACCGTCGCGCAGGTCGGCGGCCGCGCCGGCGACCCAGAGTGCGGCCGCGGCGTTGAGCCGCACGACGTCGCGCCGCGGGCCCGGCTCGCCCTCGAGGACCGCGCGGGCGATCGCGGCGTTCGCGCCCGCGTCGCCGCCGCGCAGCGCCTCGATCGGCGCCGGCTCGAGCCCGAGCTCGGCGGGGTCGATCACGAGCTCGCGCACCGCGCCGTCCGCGTGCCGAGCCGCGAACGTGACGCCGGAGAGCGTCAGCTCGTCGAGGCCGTCGCTGCCGTGCACGACCAACGCCGCCTCCGCGCCGAGCTCGGCGAGCGCCGCCGCGAGCGCCGGCACGAGCCGCCGCTCGTAGACCCCGACCAGCTGCAGCCGCACGCCGAGCGGGTTCAGCAGCGGGCCCATGCAGTTCATCAGCGTGCGGATCCCGAGCTCCTGGCGCACCGGCGCGACGTGGCGCATCGCCGGGTGCGCGAGGCGCGCGAAGAACGGAGCGATCCCGACCTCGGCGAGCACGCGCGCCGCGCGCTCGACCGGCAGCTCCACGCCGACGCCGAGCGCCTCGAGCACGTCGATGCTGCCCGACTTGCTCGACGCGGCGCGGTTGCCGTGCTTGGCCACCGGAACGCCGGCGCCGGCGACGACGAAGGCCGCCGTCGTCGAGATGTTGAAGGTCTGCGCGCCATCGCCGCCGGTGCCGCAGACGTCGATCGTGCGCGGGTCGAGGCACGGCGCGGTCAGCGCCGCGGCGCGCAGCGCGCGCGCCGCGCCGACGATCTCGCCGACCGTCTCGCCCTTCGTCCGCAGCGCCGCGAGCAGGGCCGCGACGCCGACGGGGCTGGCGCGGCCCGCGGTGATCTCCGAGAACGCGGCCTCGAGCAGGTCGGGCGGGAGCTCCTCGCCGCGCACGGCGCGCTCGACCGCGGCGCGGACGCTCATGCGGCCGCCCGCCCGCGGCAGCGCTCGAGGAAGCTCCCGCGCACCGACCTCATGCGGCCGCCCGCCCCCGGCAGCGCTCGAGGAAGTTCCCGAGCAGCTGCTTTCCGCAGCGCGTGAGGATCGACTCCGGGTGGAACTGCACGCCCTCGATCGGCAGCTCGCGGTGGCGCACGGCCATGATCTCGCGGTCGGGGGTGCGCGCGCTGATCTCGAGCTCCGCGGGGCAGGCCGACTCGTCGATCACGAGCGAGTGGTAGCGCGTCGCCTCGAGCGGCGACGCGACGCCGCGGAACACGCCGCGGCCGTCGTGCGCGATCTCCGACACCTTGCCGTGCATGATCGAGCGCGCCCGCGCGATGCGGCCGCCGAACGCGACGCCGATGCTCTGGTGGCCGAGACAGACGCCGAGCAGCGGCGTGCTCCGGGCCGCGCAGGCGCGCACGACGTCGATCGAGATGCCGGCGCCCTCCGGATCGCCGGGTCCGGGCGAGATCACGACGCCGGCCGGCCCGCTCTCGAGCAGCGCCTCGGCGCTCGTCGCGTCGTTGCGCACGACCTCGACCCGCGCGCCGAGCTCCGAGAGGTACTGCACCAGGTTGTAGGTGAAGGAGTCGTAGTTGTCGATCATCGCGATGCGCATGGGGGCCGCTCGAGCTAGTCGACTCCTTCGCGCGCCATGTCGATCGCCTCGATCAGCGCGCGTCCCTTGTTCAGCGTCTCCTGGAACTCGGACTCGGGGTCGGAGTCCGCGACGATGCCGGCGCCCGCGCGCAGGAAGATCTCGCCGTCCTTGACGAGCAACGTCCGGATCGCGATCGCGGTGTCCATGTTCCCGGAGTAGTCGACGTAGCCGACGCAGCCGCCGTAGGGCCCGCGCCGCAGCGTCTCGAGCTCGTCGATGATCTCCATCGCGCGCACCTTCGGCGCGCCCGACAGCGTGCCGGCCGGGAAGGTCGCGCGCAGCAGGTCGAGCCAGTCGAGGCCGTCGCGCAGCCGCGCCTGGACGTTCGAGACGATGTGCATCACGTGCGAGTAGCGCTCGATCGTCGCGTACTCGTTGACGCGCACGCTGCCGGTCTCGGCGACGCGGCCGACGTCGTTGCGCCCGAGATCGACGAGCATCAGGTGCTCGGCGCGCTCCTTCGGGTCGGCGAGCAGCTCGTCGGCGAGCGCGGCGTCCTCCTCCGGCGTGCGGCCGCGCGGACGCGTGCCGGCGATCGGGCGCACGTCGATCCGGCCGTCCTCGAGGCGCACGAGGATCTCCGGCGACGAGCCGATCAGCACCGGACCCTCGCAGCGCAGGAAGAAGAGGTACGGGCTCGGATTGATCACGCGCAGGTGGCGGTAGATCGTGAACGGGTCGACCTGCAGCGGCAGGCGGAACTGCTGCGACAGCACCACCTGGAACACGTCGCCGGCCTCGATGTAGTCCTTCGCGCGCTTGACGATCTCGTGGAAGGCCTCGCGCGTCATGCTGCGGTGCACGTCCATCGGCGCCCGCACGGGCGCGGCCGGCGGCTCCGGCGGCAGCGGCTCGCGCAGCCGCGCGACGACCGCGTCGAGCCCCACGACCGCGCCGGCGTAGGCCGCGGCGAGGTCCGTGTCGGGCTCGACCGCGACGTGGCGCACGATCGACGCGGTCTTCCGCACGTTGTCGACGACGACGATCGTCTCCGGCAGCACGAACCAGAGGTCCGGCATCTCGGTCTCGTCGGGGTTCTCGTCCGGGATCCGCTCGACGAAGCGCACCCAGTCGTAGCTGACGAGGCCGACCGCGCCGCCGATGAAGCGCGGCAGCGGCGAGCCCTCGAGCGGCGCCTCGCGCACCTCGGCGAGACGCGCGCGCAGCACCTCGAGCGGGTCGCCCTCGGCCTCGATGCGCTCGACGCGACCGTCCTGCTCCCACTCGACCGTGCGCCCGCGTGCGCGGAACAGCGCCCGCGCGCCGGTGCCGATGAAGCTGAAGCGCCCCCACTTCTCGCCGCCCTCGACCGACTCGAACAGGAAGCTCGTGCGCCCGTCGTCGAGCCGCCGGAACAGCGACAGCGGCGTGTCCAGGTCCGCGAGGATCTCGCGCACGACCGGAACCCAGTTGCCCCGCTTGGCGAGGTCCTCGAAGGATTCCTGTGACGGGCGGAGCACGGAGGCCTCGGGCGGGAGGGGGAAAAGTCCCGGCGATCCGGACGCTTACCAAAGGCCCCCGAGGCCGTCAAGCAAGCCGCGCGGCCGCTCGACCGGCTCGCCGCCGAATCCGAGGAGCCGGTACTCGAGCGAGACTTCGACGCCGCGCGTTCGGTCCTGCGACAGGCTCAGGCCTAGCGCCCAGCACTTGCAGCGCGACAGGTACTCGACCAGCCCCTGGTTCGCGAGCACGTGGTCGCCCTCGATCGAGTAGGCGATCTGGTAGCGGACCGACCAGCGCGCGGTCAGGTCGAGCACGGTGCCGGCCCGCAGCTGGTGGATGTGGTCGGCGTCGCGGACCGAGTCGAAGCGGTCGCCGTTCGCGAAGTCCTCGAAGAAGAGCGGGATCTCGCGCGCCCAGCGGTAGCCGGCCTCGACCTGCACGCCCACCGGGTGCGCCCAGCGCCCCTGCGCGAGCCCCTCGTCGAAGCGCGTCTCGTAGGGGTCGAAGTCGGCGTGGAAGCGCAGGTCGACGCGCTCGTGCGGGAACGCGCGGCCGTCGAGCACGAGCGCGTCGAGGCGCCCGTCGGCGAACTCGTAGAGCCCGAGCAGGTCGAAGTCGGCGAGCAGCGCGCCGCTGCCGTCGGCCCCGCGCCGGTACAGCCGGTTGCCGAAGCCGGCGCTCGCGCGGTTCGCCCGCTCGATGCGGTCGGCGTCGTCTGCGGTCACCGCGTCGAGGTCGAGCGCGCGCACGCGGTCCTGCGGCGCCGCGGTGCCCGGCACGAAGATCGTGTTGTCCGACTGCGAAGGCGCGGTCGCGAGCGCGTAGCCAGCGCGCGGCTCGAGCACGTGCACGAGGCCGCCGTAGGCGCGGCGCAGCCGCGTCGAGAGGTCGACGCGCGTCGTCAGGAAGCCGCGCTCGCGGAAGTCGCGGCGCTGCGAGTCGTAGAGGGTCTGGTGCCAGCCGACCTCGGGCACGAGCTGGATGCCGCGCCACTCGAGCGGCAGCGCGAGCCGCGGGCGGAGCAGCAGCCGGTGGCCGCGGTCGACGAGCGGCTCGCCCTCCTGGAAGATCCCGTCGCCCTCGCTGCCGCCGGTCGTCGCGAAGTCGTCGCCGTGCGGGTCGGGCCCCGGGCCGGGCTCGCCGCGCCCCGGGACCCCGACGGCCCCGTTCGGGAGCGCGTCGATCCCGGTGTCGAGGAACACGCCGCCCGGGCCGAGCGCGGCCGACGGCAGCACGTCGCGCGCCGAATCGATCGCCTGGAACCACGCGTAGTCGACCTCGAGCGACGGCACGACGAAGGGCAGCCCGGGCAGCGCGGCCGGCAGCAGGTCGGCGTGGGCGGTCGGCCAGCGCTGCAGCAGGAAGCGGTCGCGGTCGAGGTCGTCGGGGCTCTGGAGGTCGTCGGCGAAGGTCGCGCCGGCGCGCAGCCCGAGCTGGTCGCGGGGGCCGAACGCGCGGCCCACCGACGCCTGCGAGCGCAGGAAGCGGTCGGAGCGGTGCTCGGCGATGTCCTTGAAATCGAAGGGCACCTCGTTGTCCGACGCGAAGACGAAGTCGGTCTGCAGGCGCAACTCGGCCGGGAGATCGAGGTCGTGGCGGCCGTCGGTGCTCCAGCGGTCGCGGCCGAAGGGCTCGTCGGGCGTGTCGGGATCGATGTCCCAGTCGCGGTAGTAGGCCGCCGAGGTCTCGCCGCCGCTGCGCTCGCCGATCGCGTAGTCGCCGAACGCCGCCGCGCCGAGGCCGCGCTTGGTCGAGAAGCGCGGCGTCAGCACGAGGCCGACGTCGTCGCGCACGGCCCAGAAGAAGGGCAGCCCGACCTGGAAGCCGCGGAAGCTCCCGAGCGAGAGCTCCGGGAACAGGAAGCCGGTCTGGCGCTCGGTCATCACCGGGAAGATCAGCCACGGCACCCACACCACCGGCACGCCGAGCACGTCGAAGCTGGCGTTGCGCGCGGTCGCGTAGCCCTCGACCTCGATGTCGGCCTCCTCGGCGCGCAGCACCCACGGGTCCTCGTCGTCGGGGTCCGGACAGCGGCAGGTCGTGAACTCGCCGTCGCGGAAGGTGTAGGTGCGCTCGCCGGTCTTCGCGATCTGCTCGGCGCGTGCGCGAAAGGGGCTGCGCTCGGACTCGAAGCGCCCGTGGTAGATCACGCCCTCGACCGCGTCGATCTCGAACTGCACGAACTCGGCGCGCACGACGTCGGGACCGTCGATCAGCACGACGTTGCCGCTGGCGACGCCGGTGCCGGTGCGCTTGTTGAACGCGGCCCAGTCGGCGCGCAGCGTGCGCTGGCCCTGGCGGATCGTGACGTTGCCGCGGCCGACGTAGAGCTCGCGGTCCATCTCGTACTCGAGCGCGTCGGCGGTCAGCTCGAAGGGCTCGCTGCGCAGCTGCGCGGGCACCTCGGCCAGCGGGTCGGCACCCGCGGCCCCGGCGAGGACCGCGAGCAGGGCCGCGACGCGCACGCGGAGCACCGGCGCCATGCGGCCGGCACCCTACACGGTCCTTCCTGACTTCGCCCATCGAGAGGGAGCGAGCCGCGGGCGGAGCCCGCGCGGCGGGAGGCCCGCCTTCCACTTCGTCGCGCTGGCGGTGGTCTCGGGAGAGCTCGTGCGCTCGAGGCGGATCGCCGGGCTGCCCCGGCTCGCGCGCTTCGTGCTGGGCTGCGCGCTCTTCGCGGCTGCCCTCTACTCCGCGAGCCTCACGGTGTCGTCGGGCAGTCGTGTTCCCGGAAGAAGGCGTGATCACCGACCGACCTGAATCGTGCCGCTTTCGATCGTCTTGCCTCCCGCCACGGCGGAGTCCATCCGGGCGTTGTACCTGATGGTGCCGGGGTTCCCGAAGCAGAGACTAACGGTCTGGTTCGGCTGGACAGTAGTCATCTCCTGCTGCCGACCGAAGAGATTGTCGAACCCCCTCTGGCAGGTCACATCGTCCAGGGCATCGCCGAGGAACTCCACCGTCACCGGCATGCTGCGCTGATTCACCCATCGGACCTCATCACCCGGCTGGACTCGCAGGTTGACCGGCATCATGCGCTCTTCGAATCTCACTTCGTGGATGACCCCGGTCCGCGAAGTGTTCGCGACACCGGCGCAACCGGCAATGGCCAGCAGCGCGGTACAAAGGCCCACTCGGTTGATGCTCGACATGGTCTCGTTCTCCTGTCCTGGCTACCTGATGGTTCACGGCAACGCGAGCTCCAGCTCGGACTGGAATCTCGGATCGGGGCTAGAGAGCGCCACGCCCGCTCAGCACCGCAGGCACGGTGCGGAGCAGAATCCGTACGTCCAGAAGCAGGCTCTGCGTGTGGATGTAGATCAGGTCCAGCTCGACCTGCTGCTCGAACGGGATCGTCGAGCGCCCGCTCACCTGCCAGATGCACGTCACGCCCGGGGAGACGTCCAGACGCCGGCGATGGCGCGGCTCGTACTCGGCCACCTCTTCGAGAAGCGCCGGGCGCGGGCCTACCAGGGACAGGTCGCCCAGGACCACGTTCCAGAGCTGGGGGAGCTCGTCGAGGCTGAAGCGGCGGAGCCAGCGTCCGGTGCGCGTCACGCGCGGGTCGCGCTCCATCTTGAAGCGCGGCGAGGAGCTCTCCTGCGCGCGCAGCGCACCCCATTGACTCTCGGCATCCACGCGCATCGAGCGAAGCTTGTAGAAGCGAAACCCTCTCCCCTTGAACCCCGCGCGCTCCTGCGAGAACAGAACCGGTCCCCCATCCTCCAACTTGATCGCGGCGCCGATCAGCAGCAGCAACGGGCCGAACAGACACAGGCCCAGCAGGGACAGGGTCAGGTCCAGAGCGCGCTTCGTCACCGCGTACAGGGGCCGCGGGGTCACACGCGAAGCGCGCAGAGTGCCGACGGACTCGGCTCGCGAACTCGGCGCCGCCCCGACGCGACGGGGGTCGAGCGCGATGGCCGGTAGCGATAGGGCTCCCACGGGAGCCGACTAGATTCGTCGGCGGCCCCCGACCGCTCGCGCGAGCAGGAGGCCTCCGGTGAAGATGAGGAGCCCTGACGGCTCCGGCATGGCGTGGGTGAACTCGTCGGGCATGGACGGTCGCGCTTCGAGCGGGAATCGGTCGCCCGCCCCTGAGAGGCCCGGCGGGAAGGAGTCGCCCTTCGAGAGACCCGAGAGGTCCCTCTTCGCGAGACCCGGCGGGAGCCCCTTCGCGAGACCCGGCGGGAGGTCCCTGTCCGCGAGACCCAGCGGGAGCTGCGAGAAGTCGGAGCCGAGCAGTCGTTCGCCTGGCTCCGGGGAGCCCAGCTGAAGGACATCGTGGTCGGCATTCCTCTGACCGGGTCCGAAGGAATCACCGCGTGGCGTCGCTTGCACCGGTCCGCCGAGCAGCGCAACACCGAGACCCAGGATCCAGAACGTACGCGACAGCATGGGGGCATCTTCCTTCGCATTCGTTGCAGACATCCTAGCCGCGCTCCGCAGGCGTCCGGTATCCCGAGATCCGTTGATCTCGAGCGAGAGGAGTACGGATGTCCACTCGCGAAGAAGGTACGGACAGACGTCGCCGTTCGGCGGGTTCCGCCTTCTCTCGATGCACGAGTATCATGCTAGGTGCGCGGCGGCACGAACATCCACGGATGCACGGGTACGACCGGAAGAACCCGCGGATTCGCCACGGGCTCGTGGGCCGTGGCGCCCGGAGCGGCGCCGCGCTCGAATCCTCGGCTTCGGCGGGCGATCTACCCGTATCCGGGGATGTTCGCGCGCTCCATTCGACACCTGACATCCCGCCGAGCCGGCCGTTCGGCTCCAGCCACAGGGAGCGCGGCGCCTCCAACGCGCGCTGGGGGGTCGGCGCTCTTTCGGCAGACCAGCAGGATCTCGTCGACCCGCTCGCAGGCCGTCATGCCGGAACCGAACGCGAGCTTCTTCTGGAAGCGCACGCCCAGCGGCACCAGCACGCGGTCGTACCACCACATCGCCTTCTCTCGCCGGTGCACGAGGAACCACACCCCGAGATCGAGCAGACGCGAGGATCTCGGCTGCATCCCGTAGGCTGCACTCCGTTCCACCG
>CAZQYK010000450.1:0-20789 GCA_964597285.1 uncultured Spirochaetales bacterium | reverse complement strand
CCGACTCTCTCGAGTCGGCCTCCTAGCCGGCCTCGGACTCCGGCTCGCCGGCGCCGAGCTGCGCCGGCGCGCCGGCGCGCGCGCGGGCGCGGCTCTCCTCGACCGCGTCGATGCCGGCGACGGTGATCGCGAAGCCCCGGTCGGTGCGCTCGACACAGCGCTTCTCCTTCAGGTACCAGAGGTGGAAGGCGAGGTCCTCGCGCGACTCCCCGAGCGCGCGCTCGAGCTGCACCTCGCCGACCGAGGGCTCGACGACGTCGCGACGCCGCTGGGTGTAGAGCACCGCGAGCAGGCGCTCGCGCACCGCGGCGTCGTCGGCGCGGCCGTGCACGGCAATCGCGTCGTCGAGCAGGCGCAGGCGGTCGTCGGCCACGTCGGCGTAGGCCTGGTCGTACGCGGCGCGCTTCTCCGGGTCGGTGAGCACCTCGTGCGCCTCGGCGAGGCGGTCGAAGCGCTCGCGGTCACCGGTCTCGGCGTTGTCGGGGTGGTAGCGCTTGGCCAGGTGGCGATAGACGCGGGTGATCGTCGCCGGCTCGGCGCGCGGGTCGACCTGGAGCGCCTCGTAGTAGTCGACGAAGTCCCTGCTTCCCATCCCGTCCGGCTCCCCTTCGGCTCCCCGGCGGCCGTCCGCGCGGCCCCGCCCTCCCCTGATCGGCCTTCGGCGGCCCCGGCTGGAGCCCGGGCGGGTCGCGGGCGCCGCGAGCGGGTACCCTGTGCCCGCGATGCAAGCGCCCGACGGGAGCCTCCGCATCCGGCCGGCCGACGCGACGCTCGGCGCGATCGTCACCGGCGTGCGGATCGACGCGCTCGACGGCGAAGCGTGGCGCGCGATCGAGGCCGCGTTCCTCGAGCACGCGGTGCTGATCTTCCCCGGACAGCACCCGAGCCGCGAGGCCCAGGTCGCGTTCGGGCGCCGCTTCGGCGAGCTCGATTCGCTCGTCGCCGCGAGCGGCGCGCTCCCGATCAGCAACCGGCGCGCCGACGGGACGCTGCTCGGCGCCGACGACCCGGTGCTCCAGATCCTGCGCGGCAACGAGGGCTGGCACACCGACAGCTCGTACATGCCGGTGTCGGCGCGCGCGTCGCTGCTGTCGGCCGAGGTCGTCACCGAGACCGGCGGCGAGACCGAGTGGGCCGACATGCGCGCCGCGTGGGAGGCGCTCGACCGCCGCACGCGCGCGCGCGTCGAGAAGCTCGCCGCGCACCACTCGCTGCGCTACTCGCAACGACGCGCCGGCTACTCGACCGACGCCGGCGGCTTCCGCTACGGGCTCGACCAGGACGACGCGCCGCTGCGCCCGCTGGTCAAGGTGCATCCGGCGACCGGCCGTCGTGCGCTCTTCATCGGGCGCCACGCGTTCGGCATCCTGGGGCTCGCGCCCGAGGATTCGGAGCAGCTGCTCGACGAGCTGCTCGACTTCGCGTGCCGCCCGCCGCGCGTACTGACGCACCGCTGGCAGCCCGGCGACCTCGCGATCTGGGACAACCGCTGCGTGCTGCACCGCGCGCGCCCCTACGACCCGCGGCTCCCGCGCGTGATGCACCACACGCGCATCGCCGGCGACCCGGCGACCGAGTCGGGACTGCGCACTGCCGCGGCGGCCGGACCCCAGCGGTGAGCGCCCCGGACGCGAGCCCGAAACCGGCGCCGGCGGCACAGGAGCCATCCGGGACCCCGCGATGCCCCCGACCCTGACCGACGCGACCGCGACCGAGCCGGCCTGGCTCCAGTCCTGGGTGATCCTGCTCGGCGTCGGGCCCCTCGGCGCGCTTCTCTTCGTCGCGCACCGCCGCGACGGGCGCTGGGCCGTCCGACCGGAGCCCTTCGCGATCCTCGGCTCGTTCTTCGCCGCCGCCGCGCTGATGGACTGGCTCTACGGGCAGGTCGGCTACGTGCGCCTGCTCGGGCTCGCGCACCTGGTGTTCTGGACGCCGGCCTGGGTCTGGGTGCTCTCGCGCCGCGCCGAGATCGGCGCCGCCGGCGCGTTCGGGAAGTACCTGCACTTCTACCTCGCGATCGCCGGCGCGTCGCTCGCGATCGACGCGATCGACGTCGTGCGCCACCTGCTCGGCGACGGCGCGCTGCTGAACCGCTGGTCGTGAGCGCCCCGGAGCGACGCTAGGCCGGGCTGCGGCGGCGGAACGGCTCCGCGAGCTGCCGCAGCCACGAGGCCGGGAAGCCCTCGAGGCCGCCGACGCCGAGCTTCTCGGGCGCGCGGCCGCGCGGCCGGTACCAGCTTCCGAACACGACGTCCCAGAACAGGAAGTTGTTGCCGAAGTTGTGGGCCGCCTCGGCGAGGTCGGTGGAGTGGTGCCAGCGGTGCATCTCGCCGACGCTGAAGATCCAAGCCAGCGGCCCGAGCTCGGTGTCGACGTTCGCGTGCTGGAAGAGCCCGACGACGATCGTCGTCAGCGCGAAGAGCGCGAGCACGTCGCCACCGGCGCCGAGCAGCGTCAGCGGCAGGAAGGCGAAGACGCCGCGGAAGAGCAGCTCGACGGGATGCGCGCGCGTCGCGTTGAGCCAGTAGAGGCGCTCGGGGCTGTGGTGGATCAGGTGGAAGCGCCACAGGCCCGGGTGCGCGTGCATCCAGCGGTGCGGCCAGTAGTCGAAGAGCTCGGCGACGATGCACGCGACCACGAGCTGCGCGGCGAGCGGCCAGCCGCCGGGCCAGAGGCCGACGCCGAACGCGTCCGACAGCGCGGCGCCGGCGGCGACCGCGACGACCTTGACGCCGGTCTCGAGCAGCGCGTTGATGCCGAGTGCGGTCGGCAGGTAGGCGAGGTCGGCGCGCAGGTCGCCGCGCGAGCGGTTCCACGCGCGCCGGAACGGCAGCGCGCGCTCGAGCGCCGCGACGAGCGCCGTCGCGCCGAGCGCGGTGGCGCCGAGCACGGCGCCCGGTTCGGCGCCGCGGCCGAGCGCGGCGGAGGCGGCACCGAGCGACGCGAGCAGCGTCGCCGGGAAGATCAGCCGCGAGAGCCACCGCCTCACGCCGGGATCATCGCGCAGCGCGCGCGCCGCGGTCCAGTGCCGGGGGTTCCGCGCGACGGCGCCGCGCTTTCCAAGCCCGGGGCTTTCCCATACGCTGTCGCGACTGCCCCGATGAGCCACTTCGACGTCGTCATCGTCGGCGCCGGCCTGTCCGGCATCGGCGCCGCGTGCCATCTCCAGCGACGCTGCCCCGGCAAGCGCTGGACGATCCTGGAGAGCCGCGGCGCGATCGGAGGCACCTGGGACCTGTTCCGCTACCCCGGCGTGCGCTCCGACAGCGACATGCACACGCTCGGCTACCGCTTCAAGCCGTGGCGCGCGCGCAAGGCGATCGCCGACGGGCCGGCGATCCTCGACTACGTGCACGAGGCCGCCGACGAGAACGGCGTGCGCGAGCACGTCCGCTTCCACCTGCGCCTCGTGCGCGCGTCGTGGTCGAGCGCCGACGCGCGCTGGACCCTCGACGTCGAGGACACGAGCGACGCGGGCGCCGGGCGCCGCGAGACGCTGAGCGCCGGCTTCCTGCTGATGTGCAGCGGCTACTACGACTACGACGAGCCCCACCGGCCCGCCATCCCCGGCGAGGAGGACTTCGAGGGCCTGATCTTCCACCCGCAGCACTGGCCCGAGGAACTCGATTACCGCGGCAAGCGCGTCGTCGTGATCGGCAGCGGCGCGACCGCGATGACGCTGGTGCCGGCGATGGCCGAGCGGGCCGAGCACGTGACGCTGCTGCAGCGCTCGCCGACCTGGGTGATCTCGCGCCCCGACGTCGACCGCATCGCGAACGCGCTGCGCCGGGTGCTGCCGGAGCGGCTCGCCTACCGGATCACGCGCTGGAAGAACATCACGCTGCAGCAGCGCGTGTACGAGAAGACGCGCACCGCGCCCGAGAAGGTGCGCGACTTCCTGCTGCGCCGCGTGCGGCGCGCGCTAGGTTCCGACTACGACGTCGATCGGCACTTCACGCCGCGCTACGACCCGTGGGACCAGCGGCTGTGCCTGATCCCGAACGCCGACCTGTTCGAGGCGATCAACGCCGGCCGCGTTTCGATGGTGACCGACCAGATCGAGCGCCTCACGAAGAAGGGCGTTCGGCTCGCGTCGGGCGAGCAGCTCGACGCCGACGTGATCGTCGTGTCGACCGGGCTGCGGCTTCGGCTGCTCGGCGGCGCCGAGGTGCGCGTCGACGGCGAGCCGGTGCACTTCCCGGACACGTGGACCTACAAGGGCATGATGTTCTCCGGCGTGCCGAACCTCGTGCAGACCTTCGGCTACATCAACGCCTCGTGGACGCTGCGCGCCGACCTGACCGCCGAGTACGCCTGCCGGCTGCTGAACCACATGGACGCGATCGGCGCGCGTCGCTGCACGCCGCGCCTGCGCGAGGAGGAGCGCGACATGCCGAAGCGCCCGTGGATCGACGGCTTCTCGGCCGGCTACATGCAGCGCTCGATGCACCTGTTCCCGAAGCAGGGCGACCGCGAGCCGTGGCTCAACCCGCAGCGCTACCACCACGACCGCAAGATGATCCGCCACGCCCCGCTCGAGGACGGCGCGCTCGTCTTCGACGACCCGGCGCCGCGGCGCTAGGCGATGGAGAAGCTCGACGCGATCGTCGTCGGCGCGGGCTTCGCGGGGCTCTACGCGCTGCACAAGCTGCGCGACGGGCTCGGGCTGCGCGTGCGCGTCTACGAGGCCGGCGACGGCGTCGGCGGCACCTGGTACTGGAACCGCTACCCCGGCGCGCGCTGCGACTCGGAGAGCTTCTACTACTGCTACTCCTTCTCCGAGGAGCTGCTGCAGGAGTGGGAGTGGAGCAGCCGCTATCCCGAGCAGCCGGAGATCCTGCGCTACCTGAACCACGTCGCCGACCGCTTCGACCTGCGGCGCGACATCCGGCTCTCGACCCGCGTCGTCTCGGCGCGCTTCGACGAGGCGGACGACGCGTGGGAGGTCCGCACCGAGGGCGGCGAGCGCGCGCGGGCCCGCTTCCTCGTCAGCGCCGTCGGCTGCCTGTCGGCGGCGAACGTCCCCGAGATCCCGGGCCTCGACCGCTTCGAGGGCCGCTGGGTCCACACCGGGCGCTGGCCGCACGAGGGCGTCGACTTCCGCGGCCAGCGCGTCGGCCTGATCGGAACCGGCTCGACCGGGATCCAGGCGACGCCGGTGATCGCCGCCGAGGCCGAGCATCTGACCGTGTTCCAGCGCACGCCGAACTACAGCGTGCCGACGCGCAACCACCCGCACACGCCCGAGCGCAACCGCGAGATCAAGGAGGGCTACGCCGAGATCTGGCGGCTCGCGCACGAGGGCCACGCCGGCTTCCCCTTCGAGGCGGTCGAGCGCTCGGCGCTCGAGTGCTCCGAGGCCGAGCGCAACGCCGTCTTCGAGGCGCTCTGGAGCGAGGGCGGCTTCAAGTTCATCTGGGGCTCGTTCCACGACATCCTGGTCGACAAGGCGGCGAACGAGACCGCCGCCGAGTTCATCCGCGCGAAGATCCGCGAGACCGTGGTAGACCCGGCCGTCGCCGAGAAGCTCTGCCCCACCGACCACCCCTACGGCTCGAAGCGACCGCCGATCGACACCTACTACTACGAGACCTTCAACCGGCCGAACGTGACGCTCGTCGACCTGCGCGAGTCGCCGATCGTCGAGTTCACGCCGCGCGGGGTGCGCACGCGCGACGCCGAGCACCCGCTCGACTGGATCGTCTTCGCGACCGGCTTCGACGCGATGACCGGCTCGCTGCTGCGTATCGACGTCCGCGGCCGCGACGGCCTCGCGCTGGCGAAGAAGTGGGAGGCGGGCCCGACGACCTACCTCGGGCTCCAGGTCGCCGGCTTCCCGAACCTGTTCACGATCACCGGACCCGGCAGCCCGTCGGTGCTCGTCAACATGCCGGTCTGCATCGAGCAGCACGTCGACTGGATCGCCGACTGCATCGCGCACCTGCGCGAGCGCGGCCTCACCCGCATCGAGGCCACCGCGGAGGCCGAGGCCGTCTGGGTCGAGCACCAGAACGAGGTGGCGCGCGCGACGCTCTTCCACGAGGCCGCATCGTGGTACCTCGGCGCGAACATCCCCGGCAAGCCGCGCATCTTCATGCCCTACGCCGGCGGCATGCCGCTCTACCGCGAGCACTGCGACCGCGCCGCCGCGCAGGGCTACGCGGGCTTCGCGCTCGCCTGATCCGACCCGTGCGCAACCTCGACGCGATGACGCCGGCGCAGCTGCGCGCCGCTCTCGGCTACGAGCGCAACTTCGCGCGCGTGCTCTCGGCCGACGACGGACGCGTCGCGTTCGCCTACGACCTCGATCCCGAGCGCTGGCCGTGGCTTGCGCTGCCGCCGCTGCACCCGGTCGTGATCGACAAGATCCAGTACTTCAGCGCGGTGACGGCGATCCTCGCCACGAGCCGGCTCGAGCCCGGCACGCGCTCGGCGCTGACGAAGATCGGCTGGTCGACCGCGCCGCGCGCCGGCGGCGCGCGCCACGCGGTGCGCGGCGAGCTCGGGTTCGCGTCGGGCGAGCGGCCGGGCTACCGGCTCGCGGTGTTCGACGCCGACGGCCACGAGAACGCGCGCATCTGGGGCGAGGGCGCGGCCTTTGCCGACCGCGACTTCGGCGCGTGGCGCGCGCGCGCCAAGCGCAACGCGCGCGAGGCCGCCGGCGCGGCGGCCGCGCCGCCTCCCCCCGCCGATCCCGTCGCCGTCGGCCTCGGCCCCGGCGGGCGCTGCCTCGTCTCGAAGCCCTTCGAGCGCGACGGCGCGCTCGCGCTCGCCGCGCTCGTGACCGCGGCGAACGGCTTCCACCCGGCCCACCCCTTCCACACCGGCAGCGGCGACCACGTCAACGCGGCGCACCTCTTCGACTGCGCGCTCCAGGCCGCGCACCTGCTCGCCGAGCCCGCCGGCGCCCGCCTCGCGTGCACCGACGGCGAGGCCGAGTTCCTGCGCTTCGTCGAGCTCGACACCCCGTTCGAGCTGCGGCTCGAGGCGCGCGAGCCGCTCGCCCACGGCCGCACGCGGATGCGCTTCGCGATCGGCCAGGCCGGCCGCGAGAACGCGCGGGTGCGCTTCGACCTGGCGCGCGAAGCTTCCCTCGCCGAACCGGCCTAGCCCTTCCCCTCGCTCATCGGAGCGTCATCCAGATCGCCATGCCGACCATCATCAGGTTCTCGGTCAGCGACACGAAGCCGAGCGGGACGCGGCTGTCGCCGCCGACGCACGCGCAGCGCAGCTCGCGCTTCTCGACGTACACGGCGTGGAAGACCGACGCGGCGCCGATCGAGCCGATCGTGAACGCGACGGCCGCGGCGAGCGGGATCCAGACGCCGGCGATCATCGCGAGGCCGGCGAAGGCCTCGGCGAAGGGATAGACGTAGGCGTAGCGGACGACCCGGCGCGCCAGCAGGTCGTAGCCGAGGAACTGGTTCGAGAAGCCCTCGAGGTCGCGGAGCTTCAGCACGGCGAGCAGGCACATGCTGAACGCGACGAACCACTCGACGCTGCGAACGGCGAGGACCTCTCCCGTACACCTGCGGCGTCGTGTCGACGTCGTGCTCCTCCTGGAAGGCGTCGGTCTCGGCGCGGCTCTTCAGCGGGCGGTCGTCGACGGCGAGGCCCCGGCGCTCGAGCAGGTCCTTGGCCTTGAGACCGAACGGACACAAGTGGTCCGGCATCACCATCCGGTACAGCGTCGCGCGTCGCGCCCTCGTCCTCCCCGCGCTCTCGTTCCGCATGCTGGCCGCATGGAGCGGCAATCGCCGTGCCATCGAGCCTCGTCACCGAGCGGCGGCAGGCCGGGCAGCTCGTGCACGTTCTACACCCAGCGGCGTGAACCGCCTCGAGACCGTCCGGCGCGCGCTCGACGAGGGCTTCGCGTTCGTCGCGCTCGGCCGCGCGCTGCTGCGCGAGCCGGACCTGCTGCTGCGCTGGCAGCGCGGCGACGCGCCCGAGGCGCTGTGCATCCACTGCAACGAGTGCATGCCGACGATCTACCGCGGCACCACTGCGTGCGGCTCGAGCCCGACCGCGCCCGGGCGGAGCGGGGCGGGCGCGCCGCCGGAAGACGCGGCACGCTGGAGCGGGGCCCATCCCGGGCGCCCGCGACAGGAGGCAGTGATGGCCGACGAAGTCGTCCTCTGCGCGGTGTCCGACGGCATCGCGACGATCACGCTCAACCGCCCGGATCGGGCGAACACGCTCCGCCTCGAGGTGATCGACGGCCTCGACCGCGCGCTCGCCGACGCGAACCGCGACCCCGCCGTCAAGGTCGTCGTGCTCGAGGGCGCCGGCGACAACTTCTGCGCCGGCTTCGACTTCTCGGGCGGCCTCGAGCACTACGCGGAGATCCGCGAGGAGCGCTACGACCCGGGCCAGGACGTCCACTGGGTGACGAGCCAGTACACGAGCTACGTCGCGCGCTTCATGGGCCTGTGGCGCGGGCTGAAGCCCTCGATCGCGAAGGTGCACGGCTACTGCGTCGGCGGCGGCTCCGAGCTCGCGCTCTGCGCCGACCTCGTCGTCGCGTCGGACGACGCGCGCTTCGGCACGCCGTACTCGCGTGTCTGGGGCTGCCACCTGACGGGCATGTGGGTGCACCGGCTCGGCCTCGCGAAGGCGAAGTACTACGCGCTCACCGGCGAGTGGATCAGCGGCCGCGAGGCGGCCGAGATCGAGCTGATCAATTTCTCGGTGCCGCTCGAGGAGCTCGACGCGCGCGTCGACGCGCTCGCGCGCAAGCTCGCGGCGATCCCGCTGACGCAGCTCGTCGCGATGAAGCTGATCGTCAACCAGGCCTACGACAACATGGGCCTTCAGAGCACGCAGACGCTCGGCCCGATCCTCGACGGCATCATGCGCAACACGCCCGAGGGCCGCGAGTTCGTGCGCACCGCCGCCACCGAAGGCGTCCGCGGCGCGGTCGCGAAACGCGACGGCCCGCCCTTCTCCGACTACAGCCAGGGGCGTCGCGACGAGCAGCCGAAGCGACGCAGCCGTCTGGGCTGACCGCGCGGCGCGGCTACCAGCTCTCGACCGACGTCCTGACGTCGAGCTCGAAGGTCCACGCGCGGCGCGGCTGGCGCCACAGGTAGACGAAGCCGTCGACGATGCCCTCGATGCTGATCAGGCCCTGCTCGCCGAGCTTCTCGGCGTACTGCGGGAGGCCCTTCAGGATCTTGTCGCCGCCGATCGCGCCGTCGACGACGACGTGGCCGACGTGGACGCCCTGCGGCCCGACCTCCTTCGCGAGCGCCTGCGCGAGCGTGCGCAGCCCCGCCTTCGCGGCGTTGAACGCGCCGAAGCCGGCGCGCCCGCGCAGCGAAGCGCTCGCGCCGGTGAAGAGCAGCGTGCCGCCGCCGCGCGGCAGCATGCGCCGCGCCGCCTCGCGGCCGAACAGGAAGCCGCCGAAGCAGCCGACGCGCCACGCGCGCTCGAAGTAGTCGGCCTCCATGTCGGCGATGCGGCCGGGCGTGTTGTTGCCGGCGTTGTAGATCGCGAGGTCGAGGTCGTCGCCGGCGCGCTCGAAGAGCTTCCGGACGTCGGACTCGCCCGTCGCGTCGGCCACCGCCGCCTCGGCGCTGCCGCCGTCGGAGCGGATCCCGTCGACGATCGCGTCGAGGCTCTCGCGCGTGCGCCCCGCGACGAGCACGTGCAGACCCTCTGCGGCGAAGCGCCGGCACAGCTGGCCACCGAGCCCCCGCTCCGGACCGACGCCGATCACGATCGCCGACTTCATCGCCGCCTCCGCCGCGCTCAGTGGTTCCACCAGGCCCGGTCCGAGAACGCGCGCAGGTCGAGCTCGTGCGTCCACGCCGAGCGGTGCTGCTGCGCGAGGTGGAAGTAGGTCTCGGCGACCCTCTCGGGAAGCAGCAGCCCGTCGTTGTCGAGCCCGCGCTCCTCGCGCAGCGCCTGGAAGCGCTCGGGGCCGAGCATCTTGCCGAGCGTGTCGGGCGCGTCGACGGCGCCGTCGATCAGCACGTGCGCGACGTGGATTCCCAGCGGCGCGAGCTCGGCGTTCAGCGTCTGGCACAGCATGCGGCGGCCGCCCATCGCCGCCGCGTGCGAGTGCTGCCCGGCGTTGCCGCGCACCGCCGCGGTCGCCGACGTCACGAGCAGCGTGCCCTTGCCGCGCTCGACCATCCGCGGGCACGCCGCCGACGCGGTGCGGAAGAGCCCGAAGGTCGCGAGCCGCCAGCCGAGCTCGAAGGCCTTGTACGACGTCTCGGCGAGCGCGCGGCTCCCGATCTGCGCGCCGAGGTTGTAGACGACGACCTCGATCGGTCCGATCGCTTCTTCGACCTCGGCGACGCGCGCCTCGATCGCGTCGGGCTCGGCCGCATTCAGCAGGAAGCCGGTCGCCGCGCCGCCCTCGTCGCGGATGGCGGTGACGAGCGCGTCGAGGCCTTCCTCGTCGCTGCGCCGGCACAGCACGGCGTGGTAGCCGCCGCGCGCGAAGCGCCGCCCGACGTGCCCGCCGATGCCGGCGCCGGCCCCGATCACGAGACACACCGGCTGCATGCGGCCGGAAGCTTCGCCCAGCTGGTTGCTTCACGCAACCGGTGGCCGCACGCTACCGTCCTACGCATCGAGCGCGCGAGGAGGTGCGATGGGCGGTAGCGACGGAATGCGCGCGCCGCTGGCTCTGCTCGACGAGAAGACCCGCGCCTACCTGCGCTCGCGCCGGGCGCCGGCGGCGGTGGTCGCGTCGCTGCTCGTCCTGCTGCTCTATCAGCAGCTCTTCGGCCCCCGCGAGCTCTTCATCGCGCTGCTCGTCGCGGGCACGCTCGAGGTGGTGCTGCGTGCGCCGCGCTGGACGATCCACGGGACCGTCGCCGCGATCCTGCTCGTGCACGTCGCGACGTTCACCCAGGTGGTGTCGAAGCAGCCGCACGACGCGCAATCGACGCGCGACGACGCCGTCGAGCAGACGGCCCGCGCCTTCCTGCGCGGCGAGAACCCGTGGAACCACGTGCCCGAGCTTCCGGCGAACGCATCGACCGGGCCCACGAGCATCCTGATCGCGCTGCCGGTCGTCGCGCTCTCGGACGAGATCAACGGACTGAGCCTCGCGTTCTGGGTCGCGTTCTTCGCGCTGATCGCCGCCGGTGACCTGCGTCGGCGCAACGACAGCTTCCCGCTGCTCGCGCTGCTCTTCGTGACCGGCGCCTACACGGTGGGATACACGCTGCACTGGAGCCTCGAGGAGCTCTACTACCCCTACGTCTGGCTGCCGTTCGCCGCCTGGGCGCTCGCGCGCGAGCGCTGGGTGCTGGCCGGAGCGCTGATCGGCGCGACGCTGATGTTCCGCGTCAGCTACGTCTACGTCGTCGCCGGGCTCCTGCTCTGGCGCGCGCTCGGCCAAGGCTTCCCGCCGGCCGGCGCGGCGCGTACCGCCGCCAGTGCGGCGCTGTGCGCGGCGCTGCTGCTGGCGCCCTTCGTCTGGGTCGGCGGCGAAGAATTCTGGAGCCACAATCCATTCGGTCTGGCGCTCTACCACAACGCGAACCCGGACGCGGCTGCCGGCGCCAGCGCGTTCTTCCGCGTGCAGGCCGCGCTGCGCGATGCGCTCGGCCCGGTCGCCACGAGCATACTGCGGCCGGTTCTCGCGCTCGCACTGCTGGCGGCGCTGGCGCTGCCGCTGCGGCGCTTCGCACACCCCTTCTGGCACATGACGGCCGGGGCCTTCCTCGGCCACACGGTGGCATGGATCCCGGCCTTTCCGAACGACTACGCGCTGATGCTCGTCTGTCCGGCCTTCCTCGCGATCGCGTTCTCCGCGCGGCCGGCCGGCGCCGCGCGCGAGGCGCACTGAAGCGCGGCGCCTCGCAGCGGTCCGAGGGCTACGACCTGGCCGCCGGCAGCACCTTCTCGACGACGAGGCGGACGCTGCGCCACGCGAGCTCGGGCGGCAGGCCGCCGCACAAGGGCTGCATCGCGAGCAGCCCCTTCTCGCGGACGTGCGCGACGGCCTCGTCGATCGAGAAGATGCGGTAGTTGCCGCGCTCGGCGCGCAGCGCCTCGACGCTGTCGGCGCCCGACTTCGACACCGAGTCGTGCGCGTCGCCCATCCACGCGCCGTACATCCGCGCGTCGTGGAGCAGGTAGGGCCCGTACTCGGCCCACGCCGCGTCGGGGTCCTCGGCGACGAAGGCCGACGCGACGGTGCCGCCGGGCGGGTCGATGAACGGACCCGGCGTCGTGCCGTGCTTCTCGCACTCGCTGCGGTAGAGCGCCTCGAGGCCGGTCGCGCCCTCGGTCATCACGCCGATGCCGAAGCGCGCCGCGCGGCGGATCGCCGCCTCGCTGCGCCCGCCGATGAAGAGCAGCGGCCCGCCCGGCGTCGCCGGCCGCGGGCGCACCCAGATCTTGCGCCCCTGCCACTCGAAGGGCTCGCCGGTGAGCGCCTGCTTCAGCGCGCCGAGCGAGTCCTCCATCGCGCGGCCGCGCGCCTCGAAGCGCCGGCCGAACATCGCGTACTCCTCGCGCCGGTAGCCGATGGCGAGGACGTAGGCGACGCGTCCGCCCGACAGGTGGTCGAGCACCACCATGTCCTCGGCGATCCGCACCGGGTCGTGCAGCGGCAGCAGCAGCGCCGCGACCTGGATCGGCACGCGCTGCGTCGCGGTCGCGATCGCGGTCGCGAGGATCAGCGGCGACGGGAGGTAGCCGTCCTCGCTGTGGTGGTGCTCGCTGACCTGGATCGCGGCGCAGCCGTGCTCGTCGCCGTAGCGCGCGAGCTCGACGGCGGCCCGGTACAGGTCGCTCGCCGACGCCGCGCCCCAGTCGGGGCAGCGCATGTCGAAGCGCATCGTGAACACGGCGCGGTCACGCTACCACACGGCGCGCGCCGCCAGCGATCCCGACGGCTGGTCCGCGCCCGCTAGCCCGCCCCGCCGCGGAAGCCGATGCCGGCCCAGACCGGGCGCAGCTCGTGCGCCGCGCGCAGCCCCGGCGCCGCCTCGCAGAGCGCCGGGACCGCGTTCACCGCCTGCATCGCCGTCGCGACGTCGGCCGCGTGCACGTGCTCGTCGATCGCGACGTCGCGCCGCACGAAGCTCGCCGCCGACAGGAAGTGCGCGCGCAGCGACGGGTCGCCCTCGATCGACATGGTCCAGCCGTCGCGCGGCTTCGGCCAGTGCTCGGGATGGAAGCCGCCGAGGGTCCAGAGCGCCTCGATCTCGATCCGGCTCTCGCCGCCGCGCCGCCCGCTCCAGCGGTAGCGCTGGCCCGAGACGGTGCCCTGCTCGAGCCGCCCGGCGCGCACGTCGCGCGTCTCGGGCGCGACGGCGAGCTCCTGCTCGACCCGCACCTCGTCGAGGTCGGCACCGAGCGCCTCGGAGAGCATCCAGATCTGCTGCTCGAAAAGGCGCGCGTTGAAGCGCGCGAATGGGTTCGCTTCGAGCGTCGCGGCATCGGGCGTGCGGCCGAAGCGCATGTTGTCGAAGGTGATCCGCGGGCTGTCGTAGAAGGTCCAGTCGGCGCGCTCCTCGATGCGCACGCGCTCGATCGTCCGCGACATCCCCGACATCGCGAGGGGCAGCACCATGCCGGCGAAGCCCGGATGGATCCCGGTGCCGTGCGCCGAGCTGCGGCCCTCGCGGCACGCGTCCTCGAGCTCTTGCAGCTCGGCGTCGGAGAGCGCGCTGCGGTGGAACAGGAAGGGCGTGCAGACGACGTTCTTGCCGCTGCGCAGCAGCGCGCAGACCTCGTCGACGCTCGCGAGCCGCGGCGCGTAGACGACGCAGTCGGCGTCGACGGCGAGCACCTCGGCGTCGTCGGTCGTCGCGGCGACTCCGGTGTCGGGCAGGCCGCACAGCGCTCCGGCGTCGCGCCCGCGCTTGTCGGCCGAGTGCACGCGCACGCCGGCCAGCTCGAGCTCGGGGTGCATCAGGATCGCCCGCAGCGCCTCGCGCCCGACGGAGCCCGTCGCCCACTGGATCACGCGGTATCGCTTCACGTCCCCTCCCCTTCGAGTGCGCCGCGAACGGCCTCGGCGAGCGCCGCGACCGGCCACGGTCCGTCGGCCGCGCCGCGCAGCGCGATCGGCGTCTCGCGGCCGGGCCTCGCGTGGAGCCCGACGTAGCCTCCGGCGGCGGTGAAGAGCCGGCCGGTCACGCCGCGCGCGAGCTCGCTCGCGAGGAAGGCGTAGAGCGGCGCGACGAGCTCGGGCGGCCCGGGGCGCAGCGACGCGTCGCGTTGCGCGTCGTCGAGGATGCCGCGCGCGTGGAGGTCGCGGATCCTCGCCTCGTAGGCCGGGCCGGAGTTCAGGCGCGTGCGCGCGCCCGGACACACCGCGTTCGCGCGCACGCCGTGCTCGCGCAGCTCGGCCGCGATCGCGGCCGTGAGCGCGTTGACGCCGCCCTTGGCCGCCGGGTACGCGCTGCCGCCGTAGAGACCGAGGTAGGCGTGCGAGCTCGTGTTGACGATCGCGCCGGAGCGCCGGGCGACCATCACCGGCGCGGCCTGGCGGCAGGTGTTGAAGGTCGCCGTCAGGTGCGCGTCGATCGTCTCGCGCCACGCCTCGGGCGAGAGGTCGAGGATCGACGCGCCGTCGGGCTCCGCGACGCCGGCGCAGTTCACGAGCGCGTCGACGCGGCCGAAGTGGTCGAGACAACACTCGACGAGGCGACCGGCGACCGCGAAGTCGGCGACCGAGCCGGCGCAGCCGACGGCGCGCGCACCCCGCCCCGCGATCTCGGCCACCACCGCGTCGACGGCGTCGGCCTCGCGCCCGTTCGCGACGACCGCCGCGCCCTCGGCCGCGAGCGCGAGCGCGACGCCGCGGCCGATCCCCCGGCTCGAGCCGGTGACGACCGCGGCCCGGCCGGCGAGGGTCGGCCCGGTCATCGCGGTGTCCGGCGCGGCATCCGCGCAGGATTCCACACGAGCGGCTCCCGATTCCAGCGCTCCGCTGTAGAATGGGGCCCCACCCGGAGGGCCTTCGATGACGACCCCTGACGCGATGCTCACCGTCGACGCCGACGGCCACGTGCTCGAGCCCCGCGACACCTGGCAGAAGTACCTCGAGCCGAAGCACCGCGCCGACGCGATCCGCATCGAGAAGGACGCCGACGGCGTCGAGGTGCTGCTCGTCGAGAACAAGCCGCACGTCGCGCTGCGCGGGCGCCTCGGCGCGCTCGGCGGCATCGAGATGGACTCGACCGACCTGATGACGGTCGGCCAGCGCAGCTACGAGGACGGCTGCCCCGCCGGCGGCTACGACCCGGCGGCGCGCCTCGCGGTGATGGACGACGAGCGGATCGACATGGCGCTCCTCTACCCGACGATCGGCATCGCGTGGGAGGCGATGGTCGAGAGCCCGCAGCTCGCGACCGCGTACGCGCGCGCGTACAACCGCTGGATCGTCGACTTCTGCAGCCACGACCGCAGGCGCCTGGTTCCGATCGCCCACATCTGCCTGAAGGACCCCGCCGGCGCGGTCGAGGAGGTGAAGCGCGCGCGCGTGGACGGCTGCGCCGGCGTCTATCTCTCGCCCGACCCCCCGGCGCGCGACGGCCGGCAGTTCGACGACCCGGCGCTCGCGCCGTTCTGGGAGACGGTGCAGGACCTCGACATGCCGATCGCGTTCCACGTGGTGGCGCGCAGCGAGAGCCCGCTCGCCCCGTACCTCGGCGGCGACATCTCGGCCGCCGGCGGCGAGGCCGTGTTCTCGTTCACCTTCCTCGCGCTCGACGTGATGGCGGCGTTCACGTCGATGATGACGCGCGGCATGTTCGAGAGGTACCCGCGGCTCAAGTGCGCGGTGCTCGAGGCCGGCTCGAACTGGATCACCGCGTGGCTCGACCGCATGGATCACAAGACCGAGGTGATGCACGCGTTCACGCCGATGAAGCTGCTGCCTTCGGAGTACTTCAAGCGCCAGTGCCTGATCTCGGCCGAGCCCGACGAGTCGATCACCGCGGCGGTGGCCCGGCACCTCGGCGAGGACTACGTGATCTGGGCCTCGGACTACCCGCACCTCGACGCGTCGTTCAACGTCGTGGGCGAGATCCGCGAGAAGATCGCCGGGCTGCCCGAGAGCGCGCAACGCAAGATCCTCGGCGAGAACGCGCTGCGCTTCTACGGCCTTTCGCACTGAAGGCGCGCCGCCGCGGGCCCCGTCTCAAGCGGTCCGCGGCGCCGCCCGATGAGGGAAGGGCTTTGCGGGGGAGGAGCGCCGTGGGCGGGTTCCGCGACGAGCTGCGCGCGCTGCGGACGATGCGCAAGGAGGTGGGCCTCGAGCTGCTGTGCGCGGCGGCCGCAGCGATCGGCCTGTTCGCGGCGAGCGGGCGGCTCGCCGGCGCCGGGCCCGAGGCGCAGGTGGTGTTCATCCTCTGCCTCGCGGCGTTCGGGTCGTCGACGGCCCACCTGGTGCCGCGCCTCGTCGAGGCCGCGTGCTTCCGCTGCCCGCGCTGCGGCGGGCTCTTCCACGCGAGCGACGCGCCGACGCCGGTGATCCGGCTGCGCGCGTGCGCGCACTGCGAGCTGTCGGTCCGCGAGGGCGCGCCTCCGCGCTGACACCGCCGCCGCGCAGCGGCGCGCGCGCCGGCGAAGCGCCATGATCCCCGGTCCCGAGCGCCGCGATCCGCGCGCTCCCGAACCGGAGGACCGCCGTGCCCCGCCCCGCACACCGTCTCGCCCCGGCCCTGCTCTGGCTCGCGCTCGCGTGCGCGGCGTCGCCGCCGATCGAGTCGTGCGAGCCGGTCGGCGCGGCGACGCCGCTGTGTGGCTTCCAGAACCCCGAAGACCTGGCGCTGCTGCCCGGCGGGCGCCACGTGCTGGTCAGCGAGTACGGCCACGTCGAGCGCGAGCAGCGCGGGCGCCTCGCGCTGCTCGACCTCGCCACGCGCGAGCGCCGCGTGCTCTACGAGGGCGGCGGCGCGGCGGGCGCCGGACCGTGGGGCGACGCCGCGTGCGCGGGCCCGCCGTCGGCCGCGTTCAGCCCGCACGGCATCGACCTGCACCGCCGCGCCGACGGCGCGCTCGAGCTGCTCGTCGTGCAGCACGGGGGGCGAGAGTCGGTCGAGCTGTTCGAGGTGCGCGAGGCCGACGGGTCGTGGCGGCTCGCGTGGCGCGGCTGCGCCGAGGCGCCGGCGGGCGACTCGCTGAACGACGTCGTCGCGCTGCCCGGCGGCGGGTTCCTCGTGACGCGGATGGTCGCGGCCGACGCCGGCGTCTTCACGATGCTCGGCGCCGCGTGGTTCGGCCGCGAGACCGGCTTCGTCTACGAGTGGCAGCGCGGCGCGGGCTTCGCCGAGGTGCCGGGCACGCGCGGCGTGCTGCCGAACGGGATCGAGATCTCGGCCGACGGCGCGACGATCTTCCTGAACCAGACCCTCGCGAACGAGGTGACGCGGATCGACCGCGCGAGCGGCCGCGTCGAGGCGCGCGCCGAGGTGCCGAACCCCGACAACCTCACCTGGGCATCGGACGGGCGGCTCTGGGCCGCGTCGCTGCGCGGCTCGATGTCGCAGATGCTCCAGTGCGGCGATCTCGAGCGCGGCTCGTGCCCGATGCCCTTCGCGATCGTCGCGCTCGACCCCGACACGATGGAGACCGAGGTGCTCTACGAGGGCGGCCCCGGCACGCCGGGCGGCGCCGGCACCGTCGGCCTCGAGGTGCCGCGCGGGATGCTCGTCGGCACCTTCGCCGGCGACCGCGTCGTGTGGGTGGAGCGCTAGGCGCGGCGCGCGCGCTCAGCGGATGTCGCTGGCCGCGTGGCGCTCGGGGACGCGCTCTTCCTCGGGGCCCCACGCCTTGTTGACGCGGCGGCCGCGCGCGACCGCCGGGCGCTGCTCGATCTCGGTGGCCCAGCGCACGACGTTCGCGTACGACTTCGCGTCGAGGAAGGTCTCGGCGCCGTAGAGATCGTGCAGCACGAGGCCGCCGTACCACGGCCAGGTCGCGATGTCGGCGATCGTGTACGCGTCGCCGCCGAGGAAGCGCCGCTCGCCGAGGTTGCGGTCGAGCACGTCGAGCTGGCGCTTCACCTCCATCGTGTAGCGGTTGATCGGGTACTCGAGCTTCTCGGGCGCGTACGCGTAGAAGTGGCCGAAGCCGCCGCCGAGGTACGGCGTCGCGCCCATCTGCCAGAAGAGCCACGACAGGCACTCGGCGCGCGCGCCCGGCTCGGTGGGCAGGAACGCGCCGAACCTCTCGGCGAGATGGACGAGGATCGCGCCCGACTCGAACACGCGCGTCGGCGGCGACGTGCTCCGGTCGAGCAGAGCCGGGATCTTCGAGTTCGGGTTCACCGCGACGAAGCCGCTGCCGAACTGATCGCCCTCGCCGATGTTGACGAGCCACGCGTCGTACTCGGCGCCCTTGCCGAGCGCGAGCAACTCCTCGAGCAGCACGGTGACCTTGACGCCGTTCGGCGTCGCGAGCGAGTAGAGCTGCAGCGGGTGCCGGCCCACCGGCAGCTCCTTCTCGTGCGTCGCGCCGGCGACCGGCCGGTTGATCTTCGCGAAGCGCCCGCCGCTCTCGGCCTCCCACTTCCAGACCTGCGGCGGCGTGTACGACGAGTCGCTCACGACGCCTCCGGGCCCAGCCGCTGCCGGATCGGCACCCAGTGGAACAGGCCGTAGATCATCGTCTGCACGAAGTGGTTGCCGAGCGAGCCGCCGGCGCGGCGGAAGAGCGGAAGGTTCACCGCGAACTCGACGGCATGCGCCGCGAGCGTCAGCCCGAACACGAGCGCGCCGACGCGGGCGACCGTTCCGCTCCCGAGGAGCATCGCCGCGAGCGAGCCGATCCAGAGGACCCAGACCCCGTGCTTGAGCGCGTTCACCCGGCATTGGGTAGCGCGGCTCGGACGCGTGCGCCCACGGGGCTCGCCCGCACGGTGCTCACCGGTCGATCGAGGCGAACTCGACCTTCTTGATCGCCTGCTCCGCGCTCCAGAGCTTGATGCTGCTGAGAGCGAACGCGAAGATCGCACACACGATCGCGAACCACCCTACGCACGGCGAGCTGCGAAAGGTGAGTACGACCAGGACGAGCGTGGGAAGTACGTACGAGAACCCGAACAGCCAGCGCGGCGTCGGGTTGACTCCCTTGCGCACGGTCGAATGGAGCGCGGGGATCTGCGTGCTCCCCGACTGAGAGGCCTTCTCGTGGTGACCGGCGACGATCACCGCGGCGATCAGCAGCTGATGGTAGTAGGTCGTGTCCGCGACCATGATCGCCATCACCGCGAGCGCGATGAACGCGAAGAGCAGCGCGACGGTCGCGCCGGGCAGGTCCTGGCCGTCGGAGAACACACTGACGACGCCCGCCGCGACGGCCGAGTAGCCGAGCACGCGCAGGCGCACGTCGAGCAGCATCTTGTCGAAGCCCTCGATCCGGGTCGAGACGACCTTCCAGCCCTCGAATGCCGGGTCCGAGTCCGCCACGCCGATCAGCGCATCAGCGCCGCGAGCGCCCGCGCGGCGAGCTCGAACACGCTCACGCCCCGCTCGGTCACGTCGCGCGGCCGCACGATCCGCCCGCCGCTCTCGGCGACGGCCGTCTCGAGCATCAGGTTGTCGACCAGGTCGAAGTCCTCGATGCCCATTCCTTTCGCGTCCTCGAGCCCGCCGTCGGGGCGCGTGCGCTCGGGGCCGCTGACGCGCGCGATGCGCTCGCGGTAGCCGGCGTCCGACTCGGTGTAGCCGACGATCGGCTTGCCGAGCGCGCGGGCGAAGCCCACCTCGAACGCGGTGCCGACGTCGGCGCTCGGCCCGCGGAAGGGCGTCAGGTTCGCGAGCACTCCCGCGCAGCCGCGGATCAGCTCCTCGTTCGCGCGGCCGATCGCGAGTCCCGCGGAGCGCTTGTCGAGGCCCGAGAGGTCCAGGTCCGGGTCGAGCGGGAATCGTCCGTCGAGACCGTGGCGCCGGCAGATCTCGCGAAGCTCCGCAGCCCGCGCGAGCGGATCGGGCAGGAACACGTCGGGGCCCGCCAGGTACACCTTCGGGAGAGCCACGAGCGAAGGCTACCGGAGCGAACCGCCCGCCGCCCCCGCGGTGCTCCGGCGCGACGCGGGAGATCGCGACTATGATACGGGCGTCCGTCCGGGGGAGGAGAGCGGATGCAGGCTTCGGAGCGGCGCGACGCCGACGCGATCGTGATCGGCGCGGAGCAGCGCTAGCGCATGGGCGGAAGGCTCGCGCTCGGCGCGCGCGTGGTCGGCGCGGCGGGTCGGATCCTCGCCGATCGGATCGACGAGGCGCGCGGCACGGCGCTCCCGCGCACGCCCGAGCAGCTCGCACGGCCGGCGGTGCTCGACGCGCTCTTCCGCGACGGCGCGCCGCCGGGCGCGCCGAGCCTACCGCCGGTGCGCGCCGCGCGCCTTCCCGGCGTCGACTTCCCGAGCAGCAACTGCCGCAACTTCCTCGTCGAGCTCGAGTTCGAGTCCGGCGCGGCGCCGGCCACCGTGTACGCGAAGCTCCCGTGCGCGGGGCTCCCGACGCGCGCGTTCGCGCACGTGACCGGCTTCTGGCGCGCCGAGGTCGCGTTCTGCCAGCGGCTCGCCGCGCGCGTGCCGATCCGGGTGCCGCGCGTCCACGCCGCGCTCGCCCGCGGCGCGCGCGTCGCGCTGTTGCTCGAGAACGTGAGCGAGCTGCCGGGCGCGCGGCTCTTCGTCAACCGCGACATGGCGGCCGGCACGACGCCCGAGCGCGCGCGCGCGTGCGTCGAGAACCTCGCCGCGCTGCACGCCGCGTTCTGGGCGCTGCCCGAGCGCGAGCGCGAGCCGCTGCTGCCGAGCGCGCTGGACCCCTATCTCGCGCCGGAGGGCCGCGCGCGCAACCGCG
>CAZQYK010000449.1:0-4692 GCA_964597285.1 uncultured Spirochaetales bacterium | reverse complement strand
TCTAGAGCGCCCCGGCCGGCTCCGCGTCGCGGCGCAGCCACAGCCCGACCGCGAGCACGACGCAGCCGAGCAGCGCGACGACGCCGACGCGCGAGAGCGCCGGCACCGGGCCGCCGGCGACGATCGAGCCGGTCGCACCGGCGAAGTTCTGCGGCGTGTTCGCGGTGGTGCCCGGGCTCCCGACCTCGTAGTCGAGCGAGTTCGTGCCGTCGGTCGGCAGCGCGCTGCCGGTGTAGGCGCGGTCGGTGCCGCTGATCCCGGCGTAGCGCACGCGGTCGGCCACGAGCTCGAGGAAGTCGTCGGGCAGCGTGCGGTCGGGGGCCGGCGCGCCCTGCATCGACGCGAGCGTCGCGTAGCCGCTGGTGCCGATCAGCAGGTAGGCGTTGTTCGTGCTCGAGGAGGTCAGGTTCGGGCCGACCGGAGCGGAGGTCGGCGTCGAGCCCTCGGGTCCGATCGTCGCGACGCTGAAGCCGTTGATGAACTGCTCGTTGTCCGCGGTGCCCTTCAGCTCGACGAACTGGATCGTGCCGTCGTGGTTCGAGTAGATCTCGCTGATGATCCAGCCGTGGTGGCCGGCGAGGGCCGGCGCAGCGGCGAGCAGCGCCGCGGTCGTGAACACCCCTAAGTGTCGGATCGTTCGGGACATCGCATCCTCCAGTGGCGCCCGGGGCGGGGCTCTGCTCCGCGCCCGGTTCGACCGACGCATTATCCCACACGGCGCCGGCCGCGCGCCGTCGTGGTCTGCCGGACGGGAGGATCGCCCCGTGGGGTAGAACGCCCCGGATCCCGCGTCGCGGCGCCGGCGCCCCGCCGCGCTGCCGCGTGACGCCGATACACTGGACCTCGCCGGTGCGCGGCGAGCGCCCGCGATGGGGGCCGATGCTCAAGACCCTGCCCGCGAACGTCCTGGCCGTCGTCCACAGCCGGCGCGGCCGCCGCAACCTGCGGATGCTGGGGCGCTTCGTCCTGGTGCTCGCCGGGATGATCACGCTCTACTCGGTGCTCTTCCACGCGCTGATGGAGCGCGAGGGCCAGCACCACAGCTGGGTCACCGGCTTCTACTGGACGCTGACGGTGATGTCGACGCTCGGCTTCGGCGACATCACCTTCCACACCGACCTCGGCCGCGCGTTCTCGATCGTCGTGCTGCTCTCCGGCATGATCTTCATGCTGGTCCTGCTGCCCTTCACCTTCATCGAGTTCTTCTACGAGCCGTGGATGGAGGCGCAGGCGGCCGCGCGGGCGCCGCGGCAGATTCCCGAGGAGAGCGCGACCGGCCACGTGCTGCTGACGCACGACGACCCGGTGACGCGCTCGCTGATCCGGCGCCTCGTGCAGTACCACTACCCGTACGCGCTGATGGTCCCGGACTTCGAGGAGGCGCTGCGCCTGCACGACTCGGGCCTGAACGTCGTCGTCGGCGAGCTCGACGACCCCGACGCGTGGCGCCGCGCGCGCGTCGAGCGCGCGGCGCTCGTCGCGACGACCGCGAGCGACGTCACGAACACGAACGTCGCGTTCACGGTGCGCGGCGTCGCCGAGAAGGTGCCGATCATCGCGACGGCGACGCACTCCGACTCGATCGACGTGCTGAAGCTCGCCGGCGCCGACCACGTGATCCGGCTCGAGGAGATGATCGGGCAGTCCTTCGCGCGCCGCGCGATCGGCGGCGACGCGCTCGCGCACGTGATCGGCCACTTCGACGGCGTGCTGATCGCCGAGGCCGCGACGCACCGCACGCCGCTCGTCGGCAAGACGCTGCGCGAGAGCAACCTTCGCGAGAAGGTCGGCGTGACGGTCGTCGGCATCTGGGACCGCGGCAGCTTCGCGCCGGCGCGTCCGGAGACGCCGATCCAGGACAACTCGGTGCTCGTGCTCGCCGGCACGAAGAACACGCTCTTCCGCTACGACGAGCTCTTCTGCATCTACAACGTGTCGCGTGGGCCGGTCGTGATCCTCGGCGGCGGCCGCGTCGGCCGCGCCACCGCGCGCGCGCTGGCCGCCCGCGAGATGGACTACCGCATCGTCGAGCAGCTGCCCGAGCGCATCCGCGACCCGGCGAAGTACCTCCGCGGCAACGCCGCCGACCTCGACGTGCTGAAGAAGGCCGGCATCGAGGACGCGCCGACGGTGATCATCACACCGCACGACGACGACCTGAACGTCTACCTCACCGTCTACTGCCGCCGCCTGCGCCCCGACATCCAGATCCTGTCGCGCGCGACGCAGGAGCGGAACGTCGCGACGCTGCACCGCGCCGGCGCCGACATCGTGATGTCGTACGCGTCGATGGGCGCGAGCACGATGGTGAACCTGCTCAAGCGCAGCAAGATCCTGATGGTCGCCGAGGGGCTCGACCTGTTCCGCGTGAAGGTGCCGACGCCGCTCGCCGGCCTCTCGATCGCCGAGTCGTCGATCCGCGAGCGCACCGGCTGCAGCGTCGTCGCGCTCGGGCGGGGCAAGGGCATGCAGCTCGTGCCAGGCCCCGACGAGGTGCTCGCGCCCGGCGCCGAGATCCTGCTGATCGGCAGCCTCGAAGCGGAGGAGCGCTTCCTGGAGCTGTACCCGAACCAGGACGACGAGCGGAGCTAGTTCGGGGGTGTGCTTCGGATCCGCGTCCGCGCCGGGCGGCGGCGGCTCCCCCGCCGCTTCGCTTCTTCGGAACGCGCCACACCTCGGCCCGCGCTGGGGGTGGGGAGGGCCTTGACGGGAAGTAAAGCGCAGCCAGCTGCCCGTCCCCGCTCGAGGAAGCCATCGCGAGGGCTGACCTGCGTCCATGCGAGAAGACGCCACCCCCAGCTGGCGAGCCATTCCCGGCAGGGCCCTCCCCACCCCCAGCGCGCGCGGAAGAACGAAGCGCCTAGCGCTCCGGGTCGTAGGAGAGATTCGGCGCCAGCCAGCGCTCCGTCTCCGCCACCGGGAGGCCGACGCGCGAGGCGTAGTCTTCGACCTGGTCGCGGCCGATGCGGCCCACGGTGAAGTAGCGGGCCTTCGGGTGCGCGAAGTACAGGCCCGACACGCTCGCGCCGGGGCGCATCGCGTAGCTCTCGGTCAGCTCGATGCCGACCGCCGGCGCGTCGAGCAGCGCGAAGAGCGCGCCCTTGCGGGTGTGGTCGGGGCAGGCCGGGTAGCCGAACGCCGGGCGGATCCCGCGGTAGCGCTCGGCGATCAGCTCCTCGTTCGAGAGCCGTTCGTCGGCGCCGTAGCCCCACTCGCGGCGCGCGCGCTGGTGCAGCATCTCGGCGAAGGCCTCGGCGAGGCGGTCGGCGAGCGCCTTGACGAGGATCGCGTCGTAGTCGTCGAGGTCCTTCTCGAACGCGCGGGCGAGGTCGTCGGCCTCCGGGCCCGACGTCACCGCGAACGCGCCGACGTGGTCGGCGACGCCGAAGCCTTCCGGCGCGACGAAGTCGGCGAGGCACAGCTGCGGCTTGCCCGCGGGCTGCGGATTCTGCTGGCGCAGCATCGCGAAGCGCGCGAGCTCGGCGCGGCGCTCGGCGTCGGCGAAGAGCACGACGTCGTCGCCGCGGCTCTCCGCGGGCCAGAAGCCGTAGACTGCGCGCGGCGTCAGCAGCTGCTCGCGCGCGATGCGCTCGAGCATCGCGCGGCCGTGGTCGTAGAGCTCGCGGGCGGCGGCGCCGCGCTCGGGGTGGTCGAGGATCGCCGGGAACTTCCCCTTCAGCTCCCAGGCCGCGAAGAAGAAGGTCCAGTCGATGTACGGCACCAGCTCCTCGACCGACACCTCGAGCGCGCGGCGACCGACGAACTCCGGCGCCGGGAAGTCCCCGGCCTTCGGCTCGAGCCGGTGCCGCCGCTCGCGTGCGTCGGCGAGCGCGAGCAGCGGCCGCGCGCTGCGCCCCTCGTGCTCGACGCGCAGCCGCTCCTGGGCCTCGCGGTTGGTGCGGTCGAGCTCGCGGCGTCGCTCGGGGTCGAGCAGCGCCGACACGGTGTTCACCGCGCGCGACGCGTCGTGCACGTGCACGACGCTGCGCTCGTACTTCGGCGCGATCTTCACCGCGGTGTGCTGACGGCTCGTCGTCGCGCCGCCGATCAGCAGCGGCAGGTCCATGCCGCGCCGCTGCATCTCCGAGGCCACGTGCACCATCTCGTCGAGGCTCGGCGTGATCAGCCCCGAGAGGCCGACGATGTCCGCGCCCTCGGCGAGCGCCGTGTCGAGGATCTTGTCGCACGGCACCATCACGCCGAGGTCGACGATCTCGTAGCTGTTGCAGCCGAGCACGACGCCGACGATGTTCTTGCCGATGTCGTGGACGTCGCCCTTGACGGTCGCGAGCACGACCTTGCCCTGGCTGCGCGCCGCGGCGCCGAGCGCCTCCTTCTCCTGCTCCATGAAGGGCGTCAGGTAGGCCACCGCGCGCTTCATCGCGCGCGCGCTCTTGACGACCTGCGGCAGGAACATCTTGCCGGCGCCGAACAGGTCGCCGACGATCCCCATGCCGTCCATCAGCGGCCCCTCGATCACGTCGAGCGGCCGCGGCAGCTTGCGCCGCGCCTCCTCGGCGTCCTCCTCGATGAAGTCGACGATGCCGTGCACGAGCGCGTGCGACAGGCGCTCCTCGACCGGCGCCTCGCGCCACGTCAGGTCGAGCTCGCGCTTCCTGCCGGCGCCCTTGACGGTCTCGGCGAGCTCTACCATCCGCTCGGTCGCGTCGGGCCGGCGGTCGAAGAGGATGT
>CAZQYK010000448.1:0-7656 GCA_964597285.1 uncultured Spirochaetales bacterium | reverse complement strand
GCCGTTCTACGTGCTCGGGCCGCTCGTGACCGACATCTTCCCCGGCTACGACCACATCACGAGCTGCATCGGCGCGACCGCGGCCGCGTACCACGGCGCCGCGATGCTCTGCTACGTGACGCCGAAGGAGCACCTCGGGCTCCCGAAGAAGGACGACGTCAAGCAGGGGGTGATCGCCTACAGGATCGCCGCGCACGCCGCCGACGTGGCGCTCGGCATCCCCGGCGCGCGCGACCGCGACGACGAGCTGACGAAGGCGCGCGCCGCGCTGAACTGGGAGCGGCACTTCGAGCTGGCGTGGGACCCGGACACCGCGCGCGCGTACCACGACGAGGACCTCGACGTCGACACCGACTTCTGCGCGATGTGCGGCCACGACTGGTGCTCGGTGCGGATCAGCAAGGAGATCACCGAGTTCGTGTCCGGCAAGGACGCCGAGTACGCGTGGGACCTGCCGAAGATCTCCGAGGCGCTGTCGCCCGAGCAGCGCGCCATCCTCGAGCAACGCGGCGTGTTGACCCCCGAGCAGATCCACCGGCTGGCCGGCAAGACGCGGCGCGCGATGGGCGCCGATCGCGGACAGCGCGGCAGCTGCCACAGCGAGGAGGCGCCGGGCGAGGTCGCGCGCGCGCTGCAGCGGAGCGAGCTCGACCCGGTGACGCTCGAGCCACTCGGCTGACGTTCGCCGCGCCGCTCCAGGCCCCGAACCTGCGCCGGGCCCCGAAAGGCATTCGCCCCGGACCCACGTGAGTGGGCCGGGGCGTCGTCCGGGCCTCACCCCCCCCTGGCTCGGCCGCGAACAGCACTCTCTTCGGATCCGAGCTGCCGGGCCTTGAGCCCTTTCTGCGCGCGCGGTGCGCTTTCGCGCGCGCGCAGCGGCGCGCCCATGAGCCCAGCCCGGACGGGGGGTTGCCGCGGCGGACCGGCGCCGCTTGTGGCGCCGCGCCGCATCCCGGAGACTCGGCGTCGCGATGGCACCGGTGGCGCTGCGGAGCCTCTTGTGGATCGGCCTCGGCGGCTGGATCGGGTCGTGGGCGTTCTTCGCGCTCGTGATCGCCCGGCTGGCGTTCCGGGTGCTGCCGTCGCCGGAGGTCGCGGGCCGCCTCGTGAGCCCGGCCCTCGCGACGCTGCACTGGTACGGCGCCCTCGCCGGGCTCGCGCTCGCCGCGCTCGCGTGGGCGCTGGGGCGCGGCGCGCTGCGCGTCGCGCTGCCGCTCGCGCTGTCGGTCGCGTGTCTCGCGAGCGAGCTCGCGGTGACGCCGCGGATGGCCGCGATCCGCGACCTCGCGTTCGGCCCCGAGGGCAGCGTCGAGGCGAGCGCGCGCTATGCGCAGCTCCACGGCGTCTCGATGGCGATCTTCAGCGGCGTGCTCGTCGGAGCGCTGGTGCTCGCGGTGCTCCACGCTCGCTCCGAGGGGCTCCAAACACCCGATAAAGCGCAGGAAATCTCTTGAAATTTCCTTGGCCCTTTGCGGGGCGCTGGTGTATCCTTTCGCCGCTGGGCCGGAAAAGCCTTTTAATTTCAAGGATTTAGCGCGCGTCGCGCACCCGGGCCGAGCTCGGTTGGGATCCTCAGCCCAGCGAGCCGCCGGGAGGCGCGCATCTCGTGACCGGATCCGGTGGCGAAGTCGAGGAATTCCACTCCATGTCAGTCAAGATCAAGGTCGCCCTCGAGCTGACGGTATCCGACACCGCGCTCGAGGATGCGATGGCCGAGTACGACGAGCTGAGCGTGGAGGGCCTGATGCGCGAGATCGTCGACAAGGCGATCGCGTGCGACGAAGTCTCCGCCCGGGTCGACGAGGGGCCGAACACCCTCGAGGAGTACGACCAGCTCACGTCGTAGCCCGGGCGAGGCTGCGAGCGTGACCCAGGATTCGACGACGAGCTCGACGCCCTTGCAACAGCGGGAGCCACTGTTCGACTCCGCTCGGCTACGCCTCGCTCCGCGCGCGGCTGCGCCGCGCTTGACCTACCCGAACAGACGGAGCTGGACCGGTCTGGCCGGCGCGGCCGGAGGCCTCGCCGGGCGCGCCGGCGCTGCCACCGGGGCGGCCGGAAGCCCAGGGCGGTAGATGCCCTGGGCGCGCGCGTAGTCGAGCAGCTCGAAGTAGAACGCCCGGAAGCGTGGCGAGTGGTCGAAGTGGCGCAGGTGCGCGAGCTCGTGGCACAGCGTGTTCACGAGGCTCGAGTACTTGAGCGGGCGCCCTGTCGTCGCGTGGCGCAGCCGGATGCGGATCTCGCCGTCCGAGGTGCAGTGGCCGTAGCGGCTGCGCACACCGGCGCGCTCGGCGCCGATCGAGCGGTAGCGGAGGCCGAAGCGCGCGGCGATCCGCTCGGCGTCGGCCTCGAGGCGCTCGATCAGTCTGCGGGCCTCGGAGCGCTGCATCGGCGCGCCGAGTCTTCCAATGCCTCGGATGACCGTCAACCGGCCGATCGGATACCGTCGCGGCGTGGAGAGCGGCGAATCCGAGCGGCTTCCGATCTTCCCGCTGTCGAACGTGGTGCTCTTCCCTCGCGTGCGGACCCCGCTGCACCTGTTCGAGCCGCGCTACCGCCAGCTCGCGCGCGACGTGCTCGGCGGCGACCGGCGCATCGGCATGGTCGTCGTGCGGCCGGAGCACGCCGACGACATGCTCGGCAACCCGCCGATCTATCCGGTGGGCTGCGCCGGCATCGTCACCGAGTCGCAGCGCCTGCCCGACGGCCGCTACAACCTCGTGCTCCTCGGCGAGCAGCGCGTGCGCGTGCTCGGCGAGGAGCCGCCGACCCGCGAGAGGCTGTACCGGGTCGCGCGCGTCGAGCCGCTCGACGACCGCTACCCCGAGTCCGAACGGCCGCGCGTCGCGCGGCTGCGCGCGGCGATCACCGAGCACGTCGGCGTCCTCGTGCGCCAGACACAGCCCGACCGCCCGCACGCGTTCGACGCCGAGCTCTTCGCCGGAGTCGACGACGAGACCTTCGTCAACGCGGTCGCGAACGCGTTCACCTTCGACCCGGACGAGAAGCAGGCGCTGCTCGAGGCCGACGGCATCGCGGAGCGCTACGCGCGCCTCGCCGGCGCGCTCTCGTTCCAGCGCCTCGAGCTCGAGAGCCGCGGCGCCGGGCGTCCGCGGCCGCACTGACGATGCTAGATTGTAGATTCGACAATTTTCGAGCATTCATGAAGAAAAACTCGAATGATCGAGATCGAGATCCGGGCAGGGCGGCCGGATCCGGGCGCGCGAGACCCGCCACCGTTTCTCCGAAGCGCCATCGAAGTCCGCGGAAAGCTTTCTCCTTCCGTTTCGGTTTTCGACGCTCTCCGTCGGTGTGAGCCCGTGTTTGAGCGTTGCAGAACGGTGTCGGACCGGTGACGCGCCGGCGGCGTGCGGCGCTTGCCGCAGGGACCGCGAAGTGGTCTACTCCCGGCCCGCGCCGATTCGGAATCGATGGGGAACCGGCGCAAAACACCAAATACCTCCGCAGATCGAGAACTTTGCAGACCTCCCCCCCGAGGCTCTGGGACGGCGTCCTGCACCGTCTCGGGGCGAGCATCCCCGCGTCGAAGCTCGAGGCCTGGATCCGGCCCCTCCACGCCCGCTGCGAAGAGCCGACGGCCGCGGAATCCGAGGGGCCCGCCCCCCGGCTGACCCTCGGCTGCCCGACGCCGTTCCACCGCGAGCGCGTCCGGTCGACGTTTCTGCCGGCGATCGAGCGCTGCGCTGCCGAGGAGGCCGGGGCGGCGGTCGCGGTCGACCTGGTGGTGACGCCCGCCGCGGAGCCCTCGCCGGGCGACCCCGCGCCGCTGCGGCGCCCCGTGCGTCGCGCTCCGCGGCGCGCGGCCCCCGCGCCCGGGCCGGACGGCCCGACGGCCGACCCCCAGCGCGAGCTCCCGTACCGCTTCGACAACTTCGTCGTCGGCCCGTGCAACGCGCTCGCGCGCGAGGCCTCGCTCGCCGTGGCCCACGACACCCAGCGCTCGCTGATCCCGCTCGTGCTCTCGGCGACGTCCGGCAACGGCAAGACGCACCTGGCGCGCGCGCTGGTCGAGGAGGCGCGCCGGCTCGGCGAGTGCCGCGCGATCTACGCGTCGGCCGAGAGCTTCACGAACGAGTTCACATCGGCGCTGCGCTCGCGCACCGCCGACCAGTTCAAGCGCCGCTACCGGCACGGCTGCCGGCTGCTCGTGCTCGAGGACGTGCAGTTCCTCGACGCGCGCAAGAAGGCGACGCAGCTCGAGCTCTTCCACACCATCAGCCACCTGCTCGACGTCGGCGCGCGCGTCGTGATGACCGCCGACCGGCTGCCGCGCGACATCGAGGGGCTCGACCCCCGCCTGCGCTCGAAGCTCAGCTCGGGCCTCGTCGCCGAGCTCGGGAGCCCGGCCGCGGCGGTGCGCCGCGAGATCCTGCGCCGCAAGGCGGCCGACGGCGGCGTGCACCTGCCGGCCGACTGCCTCGAGCTGCTCGTCGCGTGCGCGCCGGGCAGCGTGCGCGACCTCGAGGGCGTGCTGATCCAGATCGTCGCGAGCGCGTCGCTGCTCAAGCGGCCGATCGACCGCGAGCTGACCCAGCTCGCGCTGCGCAAGCTGAGCCCGATCGCCGGCGAGTCGCGACCGCTGCGGATCCACGACGTGCTCGACGTCGTCGCCACGTACTTCCAGAAGCGGCCCGACGAGCTCGCGTCGCGCTCGCGGCGCCGCGAGGTCCTCGTGCCTCGCCAGCTCGCGATGCTGCTGAGCCGCCGCTACACCGACGCGTCGCTGTCCGAGATCGGCGCGGCGCTCGGCCGCGACCACTCGGCCGTCGCGAACGCGGTCAGTGTGCTCGAGCGGCTGATCCTCGAGCGCGCGCCGCTGCGCTACCAGGTCGAGGCGCTGTGCGCGCGACTCGACGGACTCGTCCGCGAGCGCGGCTGAGCGGGCCTCGCGAGCGGGAGGGTCGGGCGCGGAGGCGCCGCGCGGGCGACGGCGGCATGCTGTCGGCGTGGTCGAGAAGATCGTCTCGGGCGGCCAGACCGGGGCCGACCGCGCCGCGCTCGACGCCGCGCGCGAGCTCGGCCTCGCGCGCGGCGGCTGGGTGCCGCGGGGGCGCCGCGCCGAGGACGGCCGCGTGCCGGATCGCTACGACGGCATGACCGAGACCGGGTCCGACGACTACGCCGAGCGCACCGAGCGCAACGTCCGGGACGCCTGCGCGACGCTCGTGCTGTGCTTCGGCGCGCCCGCCGGCGGCACCGCCCACACCGCCGCGCACGCGCGCGCGCTCGGCCGGCCGCTGCTCGTGCTCGACCTCGAGCGGCTCCCGACGGCCGACGCGGCCGAGCGCCTGCGGGCCTGGCTCGCGCGCGAGCGGCCGCGCGTGCTGAACATCGCCGGGCCGCGCGCGGGCGACGAGCCGCGCATCGCCGGCGCCGCGCGGGCGGTGCTGCTCGCGGGCCTCGCGCCGTGAGCGAGGGGGCCCGGGCGTCGAGCAGCGCCGAGATCCGCGGCGGCGAGGCGCGCGACCTCGACGCGCTCGTCCGGATCTACAACCACTACGTCGAGACGACCCACGTGACCTTCGACACCGAGCCGTTCACCGCCGAGTCGCGGCGGCCCTGGCTCGACGGCTTCGCCGCGAGCGGGCGCCACCGCCTGCTCGTCGCCGAGCTCGGCGGGCGCGTCGTCGGCTACGCGTCGAGCCGGCCGTTCAAGGAGAAGGCGGCGTACGCGAGCTCGGTCGAGACCAGCGTCTACCTCGAGCCGGCGTCCACCGGCCGCGGCCTCGGCGGCCCGCTCTACCGGCGCCTGCTCGCGCTGATCGAGGTCGAGCCCGGCGTGCACCGCGCCTACGCCGGAATCGCGCTCCCGAACGCGGCGTCGATCGCGCTGCACGAGCGGCTCGGCTTCCGCCTCGCCGGCACCTACCGCGAGGTCGGCTTCAAGCTCGGGCGCTACTGGGACGTGAGCTGGTACGAGCGCGACGTCTCCGGGCCGGGCGCCGGCGCGGCGAGCTGACCCTCCTGCTCGGCTTCGGCGACACGAGCAGCTTCGCGCGGGCCTTCGAGCGCTGGACCGGCGCGTCCCCGAGCGAGTACGCTCATGGGTCGCGCTGATGCCGCCGACCCGAGCCGCACGGACCCCGAGGCGAGCGCGCGCGCGCGTGCGCAGCTTCGCGCCGGTCGTCGACGCCGCGAGCCGCGTGCTCGTGCTCGGCTCGATGCCCGGGCGCGCGTCGCTCGACGCCGGCCAGTACTACGCCCACCCGCGCAACCTGTTCTGGCCGCTGATGGAGACGCTGCTCGGCGTCGACCGCGCCGCGCCGTACGAGCGGCGGCTCGCCGCGTTGCGCGCGCGAGGCGTCGCGCTGTGGGACGTGCTCGCGTCGTGCGAGCGCAGCTCGAGCCTCGACGCCGACGTCGCATCGGACTCGATGGTCGCGAACGACCTGCCGGGCCTGCTCGCCGCGCACCCCCGCCTCCGCACGCTGTGCTTCAACGGCGGCCTGGCCGCGGCGTCGTTCCGGCGCCACGTGCTGCCGGACCTGGCCGCCGAAGCGCTCGCGCTGCACCCGCTGCCGTCGACGAGCCCGGCGAACGCGTCGATCCCGTACGCGCGCAAGCTCGCGGCGTGGCGCGTCGTCGCGCGCGCGGCGCGGACGGGCCGGCGATGACCGGGCTCCCGGCGATCTGGAGCTCGCCGCTCGCGCTCGCGTCGCTGGCGATCGCGGCCGGCGCGATCGCGTTCGCCGGCGCGTCGATCGTGCGCGCGCGGCTCGGGCGCGAGCCCGTGCGGCTGCGCGAGCGGCTCGCCGTCGTCGCGAGCGTGCTCGCGCTGTGCGCGCTCGCAGTCGCCGCGGTCGTCCGCGGCCTGGCGCGTTGAACGGCGCGCCGCCGCAGCGCGGCGCCGGGCCGGGAGCCGCGCGTCCGGCCTGGGCGAGCGCGGCGGCGGCGTTCTGCGCGGCGACGGTCGTCTTCCTCGCCGCGCGCGACCTCGCGCTGCCGGACGTCCGCGACGTCGAGGTCTGGTTCGGCATCGAGGTGCGCGGCACGGCGGCGCGGCTCAGCGCGCCGCTGCACTGGGCGATCTTCGCCGTCGGCGCGTGGGCGTTCTGGACCGGACGACGCTGGGCGGCGCCGGCGGCCGCGGCCTACGCGTTCGTCGTCGCCGCGAGCCACCTGGTCTGGAACGCGACGAGCCCGAGCGGCGGCGGCTGGCCGGCCGGGCTCGCGCAGGCGGCCGGATTCTCGCTTCCGGGACTGCTGCTGCTGTGGCTCCAGCGGCGCCAGCGCGCGAGGCGCTGATCGCCCGGGCCGTGCCTGGGAGCGCGACCCATGATTCGGCGAGGAGATCGAGTCCTTGCGGGAGGCGGAGCCTCGCTCCGCGCGCGGCTCCGCCGCGCTCGACCTAGCGCGCGTCAAGGGCCGGTCGCGTCCTTCCGATGTCGCCCGCAGGGGGGCGACCGCGATGCTGCGCTGCTGGGTCCTGTGTGTCGCCGTCGCGGTCGGCCTCGCACCCCACGCGGCCCGAGCCGCGCGGCCGGCCGAGCACGCCGCGGTGCGCTCGCGCGCGCCGGCGCCGGTCGCGCCGCCGCCGCTCGCACCACTCGACGGTCACGAGCACCGCCACCGCAGCGGCGCGTGGCTGCGCTACGACGCCGGGCTCGGCGCCTGGGTCGTGCTCGGCGCGACCGC
>CAZQYK010000447.1:0-6982 GCA_964597285.1 uncultured Spirochaetales bacterium | reverse complement strand
GACCGCTCGGGCCGTCGCTCGACGAGCTCGGCGCGCTGTGCCGCGCGAAATCAGGCGAATATCAGCTCCAGACGACCTGCGTCCACTCCGGAGAGTACGGCACGCGCAGCTCGACGCTGCTGCGCCTCGGAGAGTCTCCGTCGCTGCACTACGCCGACGGCCCCCCCTGTGAAACCCCGTACAGAGATCTCACCCCACTTCTCCACGACCTGGGAATCGTCCCGTCGCGGGAGGGGGTAGAAGCATGAGGAGCAACCGTTGAGACGCATCGGCAGCAACATCCGCAAGCAGAACTCGGACGCGAAGGCGAACCGCGTCTTCCGCAACATCATCAAGTACACCGACGACGAGAAGCCGCGGAACGACTACCCGAAGCGCATCGTGTCTCCGGTGAACGCCTCTTCGTGCTGTCGGGACGAGAACCGCGAGATGGTCGGCTCGACGCGCGAGATCGACGGGTTCAAGTTCTGCTACAAGATCTGCACCGAGTGCGGACACGCGGTGAAGTTCTTCTTCCCGGCGGCGGGCTCCACGAGCGAGGCGGTGAAGGAGTACCGCCAGTGGAAGCGGTACATGGTGCAGTAGCCGCAAGCGGCCGCAGGCTGCGCGCAGCGAGCCGCAGGCGAGCGAAGGCGAACGGTGCCTGATGCGCTCGCGACGGCTCGCGCCTATCTCGAGGGGCTGATCGACTTCGAGAAGCAGCGCGTGCGCGACCGGCGGCGCTTGTCGCTCGCGCCGATCCGCGCGCTGCTCGCGCGGGCCGGCTCGCCGGAGCGGGGCCTCTCGGTGCTGCACGTCGCGGGCTCGAAGGGCAAGGGCTCGACGGCGCTGCTCGCCGAGTCAGTGCTGCGCGCGTCGGGCGCGCGCGTCGGCACGTTCACGTCGCTGCACCTCGAGCGCTGGACCGAGCGTTTCCGGATCGACGGCGCCGAGGTCGCGCCCGAACGCCTCGCCGACGCCGTCGAGCGGCTGCGCCCGCACGTCGAGGCGCTGCGCGAGCTCGGCGGCGAGACGCGGCCCACCTTCTTCGACGCGACGACCGCCGTCGCGCTGTGCCTCTTCCGCGACGCCCGCGTCGACCACGCCGTGCTCGAGGTCGGGCTCGGGGGCCGGCTCGACTCGACGAACGCCATCGAGCCGGCCGTCTGCTGCATCACGAGCATCGAGCTCGAGCACACCGACGTGCTCGGCACGACCCTCGCGGCGATCGCCGGCGAGAAGGCCGGGATCCTGAAGCCCGGCGTGCCGGCCGTCTGCGGCGAGCTCGCCGCGCCGGCGCTCGAGGTCGTCGAGCGCCGCGCCGCCGAGCTCGGCTGCCCGCTCGCGCGCCTCGGGCGCGAGATCGAGGTGGCGGTCTCGCGCGACGAGGTCGACGGCCTCGCGCTGCGCGTGCGCGACGGCGACTTCGAGGTCGACGCGGCGCTGCCGGTGGCCGGCGCGCACCAGGCGGCGAACGCGGCGCTCGCCGTGGCGGCGACGCGACGCCTCGTCGCCGCGCGGCTCGGCGCGGCGACCTTCGCGCGCTCGGTGTGCGACGGCCTCGCCGCAGCGGCGCTGCCCGGCCGCGTCGAGGTCGTCGGCCGCGCGCCGTGGCTGCTCGTCGACGCCGCGCACACCGGCGCCTCGGCGCGCGCGCTCGCCGTGGTGCTCGCGCGGCTCGGGACGCCGGTCGACTTCGTGCTGTCGTTGTCGGCCGGCAAGGACCGCGGCGCGATCCTCGACGCGCTCGCGCCCCACGCGCGCAGCTTCACGCTGACGCGCGCCGAGCCGGTGCGCTCGCTCGATCCGCGCGAGGTCGCCGACGCGCTCGCGGCGCTGCGACCCGGCCTTCCGGCGCGCGTCGTGCCGAACCCCCACCTCGCGCTGCGCGCGGCGCGCGAGGCGCTCGCGCCCGACGGCGCGCTGTGCGCGACCGGATCGGTCTACCTAGCCGGCATCGCGCGCGCGGTGCTGCGCGAGAGCGCCGCGGCCCCGGTGGCGGTGACGCGGCGCTAGGTCAAGCGCGGCGGAGCCGCGCGCGGAGCGAGGCGCAGCCGAGCGGAGTCGGACGGTGGCCTCAGCTCCCGCGAGGTCTCGGTCTCGTCGCCGAATCCTGGGTCACGCTTTGCGCGAGGCGTGGGGCGGGTCGGTCCGGGCGTTCGGCCCGGGCCGGCACGTCGCATCTCTGCGACGGGAGGGGCTGCCGGCCCGGGCACAGAAAACGCTCGCGGTTTCGCGATTCCGGACGTCTCGGGGTGGAGCAAGCGACGTGCCAGCGGCGGGCGTCGCCGGCGGCTCCGGCGGTCAAGCCCTCGGAATCGGTCGCGGATCGCGGTGGCTCCGCCGACGCGTGCGCCGGCAGCTCCGCGGCAGCCCGCGGCGCGGGTGACGCAAAACGCGTCACTTGCGCGTCCGCGGGCGACGCGGGAGGTCACCCCACGCTCGTCGCCCGCAGTGCGGAGGGCCCCCGCACGCTCGTCGTCCGCAGTGCGGGGGTCACCGCACGCGCATCGCCAGCTGCGCGAGGTGGTCGGGCGTCGTTCCGCAGCAGCCGCCGAGCACGCGTGCGCCTCTCGCGCGCCAGCTCGCGGCGAGCGCTCCGAACTCCTCCGCCGACAGCTCCTCGCTGCGCCGGAAGCCGAGCTCGTCCTCCGGCTCGCCCAGGTTCGCGTAGACGCCGAACGGGAGCGGTTGCGCCGCGAGCACGTCGAGACACGCGGCGACGTTCGACGGCGGCAGGCAGTTGATCAGCACCGCGTGCGCGCCGGCGTCGGCGGCGGCCGCCGCCGCGTCGGCGAGCGGCTCGCCGGAGAGCAGCCGCCCGGGCTCCCAACAGACGAAGGACGCGAGCGCCGGCGCGCCGGCCGCCTCCGCGGCGCGCAGCGCGGCGACTGCCTCGCGGCGCGTGTTCATCGTCTCGACGAGGATCGCGTCGACGCCCGCTTCGGCGAGGTGGCGCGCGTGCTCGGCATGCTCGCGGGCGAGCGCGGCGTCGTCGGGCACGCGCTCGGGGTGGTAGCAGTCCTCGAGCGGCGGACTCGAGCCGAGCACCCACGCGCGGTCGCCGGCGGCGCGGCGCGCGAGCGCGACCGCGCGCCGCGTCAGCTCGCCCGCACGCGCGCCCTGGCCGGCCGCCGCGAGCGCGCGCCGCTGGGTGCGGAAGGTGTTCGCGGTGACGGCGTCGGCGCCGGCCGCGACGTAGTCGGCGTGGATCTCGGTCACGAGCTCGGGGTGCGTGTCGAGCGCCGCGGCCGACCACAGCGGCAGCCGCGTGGCGACGCCGCGGCGCTCGAGCGCGGTGCCGGTCGCGCCGTCGAGCACGAGCGGGCCGTGCGGTTCGCGCAGGCGCTCCGCGAGCGCGGCGGCGGCGAGCGGCATCGGCGCCAAGCTAGCAGGGTGCTGGCGACCGCAGCCGACGAGCCGGTACCGTCCTCGCGTGTCGCCGCCTCCCCGACAGGTCCTGGTGGTGGGAGCCGGCCTCGCCGGCCTCGTCGCGGCGTGGCGCCTGTCGCGCGCCGGTGCGCGCGTCTGCGTGCTCGAGGAGACGCCGCGCGTCGGCGGGCGCCTGGCCGGAGAGCGCGTCGACGGCTTTCCGCTCGAGGCCGCACCGCTGCTCGTGTCGTCGGCCGACCGGCGCCTCTGCGCGTGGATCGGGGCGCTCGGTCTGCGCGACGAGCTGCTGCCGGCGAAGCCGGTCGTCACCGCGTTCGCCGGCGCCGACGGCGCGCGCGACGTCGAGCTGCGCTCGCTGCGCGACGTCGCGCGGATCCCGGGCGTGCGGCGGCTCCACGCGTGGCGACTCGTGCGGCTGCCGCGTCTGCTCGCGCACTACGGTCCCGAGATCGAGCGGGGCGCCGAGGCCGAACGCCTCGACGACCGCAGCCTCGCCGACTTCGCGCGGCTCTACTTCGGCTCGAGCGTGCTCGAGCGCTGGATGGGCCCGACGGTCTGCGCCGCTTCGCTCGGCGACCCGCGCGAGATGAGCCGCCTCCAGTTCCTGCAGCACTTCCGGGAGCACGGGCTCGCGCGGCCCGGCGTGCTGCGCGGACCGCTCGACGAGCTCTTCGAGCGCGCGTCGGCCGCCGCGGAGATCGTGCGCGGCTGTCGCGTCGAGCGGGTCGAGCCCGGCTCCGGAGGGGGCTTTCGCGCGCTCGCCGCCGACGGCCGCAGCTTCGCCGGCGACGCGCTGGTGCTGGCCGTGCCGGCGCCCGTCGCGGCCGAGGTCGCGTCGGGGCTGCTCGCGGCACCCGAGCGCAGCTTCCTCGAAGGCGTGGGCTACGCGAGCTCGCTGTGCGTCGCGGCGGCGCTGTGCCGGCCGCTGGTGCCGCGCGCGCGGCACGTCGCGGTGTCGACCGACTCCGGCTCGCCGATCGGCTCGCTGCTCGTCGAGCCTGGCTTCCGAGGCGGCCGCGTTCCCGCCGGCAGCGGGCTCGCGCTGCTGAGCGCCGCGGGGCGCTTCGCGACCGATCACGCCGGCGCGCCGAGCGAGACGCTGGCGAAGGAGCTGCTCGGCGAGGCCGACCGGCTGTGGCCCGGGCTCGCCGCGAGCGTCGAGTTCACGCGGGTGTTCCGGCACCGCTTCGGCGCGCCGCGCTTCGACGTCGGGGCCTACCGCGCGATCGCGCGCTTCGAGCGCGTGAAGGCCGACCGTCTCGCGGGCGGGCGCCGCCTCGCGTTCGCCGGCGACTACCTCGTCGCGCCGACGCCGGAGGGGGCGGTGCGCGCCGGCGAACGCGCCGCGTCGGCGCTGCTCGGCGGCGCCGACCCGCGGCGCAGCAGCAGCGCATTGTAGGCCAGCGCGTAGCGCTGCGCGCGGCGGATCAGGTCGGCGTGCTCGGCGCTGGCCGGCGTCGGCGTCGTGCCCGGGATCGCGAGCAGGAGCATCGGGTCGAAGCCGTGCTCGGCGTCGGCGACGCCGGGCACGCGCAGCGCGGCGTCGCGAATCGCGAGGAAGCGCGTGTCGGCCCCGGCGAGCGCCGTCTCGAGGCGACGCGCCGGCGCGACGCCGAGGAAGCCGCGCAGCGCCGCGACATCCGCCTCGGCCGCGGCGGCCGGGTCGCCCTCGGCGTCCCAGTGCAGCGTCGCGGCCGGCGCCGGCGCGGCGACGTCGTCCGCCGCGACGAGCTCGCGGTGCATCCGCGTGCCGCCGACGATCAGCGCGAAGAGCACGCCAAACACGAGCAGTGCGGACAGGGCGAGGCGGAGCAGCACGGCGCGTCCATTCTCGCCGCGCCGGCGGGCGAAGCCAAGCGCTTCAGCACCCCGCTAGCGCATCCGCGCGACGCTGGCGCCGTCGCCGCCCTCGTCGGGGGCGGCGGGCTCGAGCGTCGCGACGTACGGCGAGCTCGCGAGGTGCTCGCGCACCGCCTTGCGCAGCGCGCCGGTGCCGAGGCCGTGGATCACGAGCACGCGGTCGCGCCCGACCCGCGCGGCGCGGTCGAGCGTCTCGCCGAGCCGGTCGAGCGCCTCGGCGACGCGCTCGCCGCGCAGGTCGCAGCGCTCGGTGCCGCCCTCGCGGACCGGTGCGGCGGTGCGCGCCCGCGGCGGCTCGGGCCGCGCGGCGCCGTCGGCACGGCCGACCTTCTCGGCCGGCACGAGCATCCGCGCCGCGCCGACCGCGACGGCGACGCGGCCGCGGCGGTCGGGCAGCGCCTGGAGCACGCCGGCGGCGCCTCCGGCCAGGCGCACTGCGTCGCCGGGGCGCGCGCGGCTCCAGTCGACCGGCTCGAGCTCCGGCGCGGCGTCGGGTGCGAGGCCGGCGCGCTCCTCGGCCTCGCGCTGCCGCTCGGCGAGCGCGACCAGCCGCTCTCGCGCGTGCGCCGCGTCGCGCGCGCTCGCGCCGCCGCCGCCGCGCTGGAGGTCGCGGATCACCGCGGCGATCTCCGCGTGCGCGTCGCGGAAACGCGAGTCGAGGTCGTCGCGCATCGCGCGGTAGAGCTGGTCGCGCCGCTCCTGGAGCGCGGTGAGCTTGTGCCGGTACTCGGCGCGCACCGCCTCGGTCTCCTCGCGCAGCCGCGCCGCCTCGCGCTGTTCGCTCTCGAGCGCGGCGCGGTGCGTCGCGAGCTCGTGCAGCATCCGGTCCATCACGCGGTCCTCGCGCTCGAGGAAGCGGTGCGCGCGCTCGATCACCGCGCTGCCGAGACCCATTCGCGCGGCGACCGCGGTCGCCGACGAGCTGCCGGGCAGCCCGAGGCGGAGCCGGTAGGTCGGCGCGAGCGTCTCCGGGTCGAAATCGACGCTCGCGTTCTCGAAGCGCGGGTCGACGTCGGCCATCTCCTTCAGCAGCCCGTAGTGGGTCGTCGCGATCACGCGCGCGCCGGCGTCGGCGAGGGTCTCGAGCACTGCCTGCGCGAGCGCGGCCCCCTCGGACGGGTCGGTGCCGACGCCGACCTCGTCGAGCACGACGAGGCTGTGCGCGTCGGCCTCGCGGACGATCCGGGCCAGGTTTGCGAGGTGCGCGGAGAAGGTCGATAGGCTGCGCCCGATCGACTGCTCGTCGCCGATGTCGGCGAAGACCGCGTCGAAGAGGTCGACGCGCGCGCCCGCCGCCGCCGGCACCTGGAGCCCGGCGCGCGCGAAGAGCACCGCGAGCGCGGCCGCCTTCATCGCGACCGTCTTGCCGCCGGCGTTCGGACCCGAGATCACGAGCACCCGAGCGCCTTCGCCGAGGCGCAGGTCGTTCGGCACCGCCGTGGCCGGGTCGAGGCCGGGGTGGCGCAGCAGCGGCAGGCGCAGCACGCCGGCGTCGCCGACCTCCGGGTCGACGGCGTCGTGCTCGATCGCGAGCTCCGCGCGTGCGAACGCGAGGTCGAGGTGCGCGAGCGTGTCGAGCCCGGCTTCGATCTGCGGCGACAGCAGCGCGGCCTCGGCCGAGAGATCGCGCAGCACGCGCGCGCACTCGCGCTCGACCGCGAGCTCCGCGCTCTTGTGGCGGTTGTTCGGCTCGATCAGCGCCTCGGGCTCGACGAAGAGCGTCGTGCCGGTGCCCGACGCGTCGTGGACG
>CAZQYK010000446.1:0-17165 GCA_964597285.1 uncultured Spirochaetales bacterium | reverse complement strand
CGGGCCCCTGATCGCCGGGGCGATCATGCTCTTCCTGGACCAGAACCTCGGCACCGCCTTCTTCGATCCGGATCGGGGCGGCGACCCGATCCTGTGGCAGCACCTGTTCTGGTTCTTCGGGCACCCGGAGGTCTACGTCGTGCTGCTGCCGGCGGTGGGCATCACCGCCGACGTGATGTGCGTGTTCGCGCGCAAGAAGCTCTTCGCGTACCGCACCGTGCTCTACACGACCTTCGCGACGGGCGTCCTCTCCTTCACGGTCTGGGCGCACCACCAGTTCATCGCCGGCATCGACCCGCGCATGGCGCACGTGTTCACGATCACGACGCTGCTGATCTCGATCCCGATCGCCGAGATGATGTTCGTGTTCATCGCGACGCTCTACGGCGGCGACATCCGGCTCAAGACGCCGATGCTGTGGGCCCTCGCGTTCATCGCCGAGTTCCTGATCGGCGGCGTCACCGGGATCTTCCTCGGCGCGAGCGGCGCAGACATCTACTTCCACGACACCTACTTCGTTCTCGCCCACTTCCACTACACCTTCTTCCCGATCGCGATCATCGGCGTCTACTGCGGCGTGACCTTCTGGTATCCGAAGATGTTCGGGAAGATGATGAACGACACGCTCGGGAAGATCCATTTCTGGGGCACGATCATCCCCTTCAACGCGATCTTCATCCCGCTCTTCGTGCTCGGCGCCGCGGGGCAGCACCGCCGCATCTACGACTTCACGAACTTCCCCGAGCTCGCGCAGTACCAGGACGTCCGCGTCTTCGCGACCGTGTCGCTGGTGATCATGCTGCTGTTCCAGTTCGTGTTCATCTACAACTTCTTCATGAGCCTGCGGAAGGGCGAGGACGCGGGTCCGAACCCGTGGAAGTCGAACACGCTCGAGTGGACGACCCCGTCGCCGCCGGGCCACGGCAACTGGAAGGTGCTGCCGACGGTCTACCGCGGCCCCTACGAGTACAACGTGCCGGGCCGCCAGGACGACTACTGGCCGCAGAACCAGCCGAGCTAGAGGGATCCCGACGATGAGACCGATCGCGAACACGCGCAGCGCCGCCGGGATTCCCACCGGGCGGCTCGCCGTCTGGTGGGTGGTGGCGTCGGAGATCGTGATCTTCGGCGGGCTGCTCGCCTCGTACATCATGCAGCGGCTCGCCCACCCGGAGTGGGCCGAGCAGGCCGCGGTGACCGACTGGCGCATCGGCGGCTTCAACACGCTGGTGCTGCTGAGCTCGAGCCTGTCGGCGGTGCTGGCCCACCAGGCCGCCGAGCGCGGCGACGGCAAGCGCGCCGCCAAGCTCCTCTACTACACCTGCGGTGGCGCGCTCACCTTCATCCTGGTGAAGGCCTACGAGTGGACCACCGAGATCTCCCACGGCTTCACGCTCCAGTCGAACACCTTCTGGTCGTTCTACTACACCGCCGCAGGAATCCACGCGCTCCACGTGATCGCCGGCGCGATCATCATGCTGATCGTCGCCGCCGACGCGAAGAAGAACCTGGAGCTCCACCGCGTGGAGCTGATCGGGATCTACTGGCACTTCGTCGACATCGTCTGGATCTTCCTCTTCCCGCTGCTCTACATCGCCAAGTAAGGGACCTCGACCCATGTCCGAGCACGCCGCCGCCGAGCACGCCCACCACGACGACAGCCACTACTGGAAGATCTGGGCCATCCTCTGCGGCCTGCTGGTCGTCAGCGTCGTCGGGCCGCTGCTCGAGATCCGCGTGATCACGCTGATCACGGCCTTCGGCGTCGCGATCGTCAAGGCCTACATGGTCGCCAAGAACTTCATGCACCTGAACATCGAGCGGCAGTACGTGATCTATCTGCTCGTCACGATGCTGATCTTCATGCTGCTCTTCTTCGCCGGCGTCGCCCCCGACGTGATGAAGTGGGAGGGCGACAACTGGGTCAAGGAGTTCGTCGCCCAGGAGAGCTCGGCCGGCGGCCACCACTAGGAGCTAGGAGGCGCCGCTCCCCCCATGGCGCGATCTCACGCGTCGCTGCGCGTCATCACCGATCCCCGGCCGCCGCCGGTGGTGCCGAGCGCCGTGCTCGGGATGCTGATCTTCGTAGTCACCGAGGCGATGCTCTTCGCCGGGCTGATCAGCGCGTTCCTGATCGTGAAGGCCGGAGCGCCCGGGCTGTGGCCGCCGCCCGGCCAGCCGCGGCTCCCGCTCGAGGAGACGGCGCTGAACACCTTCGCGCTGCTCGCGAGCGGCGTCGCGGTGTGGCACGCGCGGCGGCGCTTCCACGAGGCGCCGGCGCGCGCGCTGCGGCCGCTCGCGCTCGCGCTCGCGCTCGGCGCGTTCTTCGTGCTCTTCCAGGGCTACGAGTGGGCGATGATGCTGTCGCAGGGTCTGACGCTGCAGTCGAGCAATCACGGCAGCTTCTTCTACCTGATCGTCGGCATGCACGCGCTGCACGCCGTCGCCGGGCTCGCGCTGCTCGGCGCCACCGCGTGGCGGCTGCGGCGCGGCTTCCTCGCGGCGAGCGCGTTCACCGCGGCACAGGTCTTCTGGACCTTCGTCGTCGGCCTGTGGCCGATCCTCTATCTTCTGGTCTACACGGCATGAGGCGCACCGCCCCGCTCGTCGCCACCGCGCTCGTCGCGCTCCTCGCGCTCGTCTGGCCGAGCGCCGGCGCCGCCTGTCCCGTGTGCCTCGGCGGCGAGGAGCGCAGCCGCGACGCGTTCATCTGGACGACGGTGCTGCTGAGCGTGCTGCCGCTGGGGATGATCGGCGGGCTCGTCGGCTGGATCTGGCGCCGCACGCGCGCACAGCAGCGCGGCGCCGCGCCCGAGGTCGGCCGGATTCCGAACGCCGGTTGACGGCGCGGTCGGCGCCTTTCGCGCCCGCGCGCCAACTCGTCGCTACCCACGGGGGAACGATCGAGAGCAGACCCGTAACATCCTGATCTGGTTCTGGAAAATATCCCGTCCCGATCTCGACGGGCGAGGTGGATTCCACGCGATTCGGGATTCCCGCCGGCGGGGGCGCTACCATCGCGCCCGCGCCCCGAGAGGTCTCCGAAGTCTTCCGATGAACCGGATCCGAGCCGCCCGACAAGCCCTGGGCTGGACCCAGAACGACCTGGCCGACAAGGCCGGCGTGTCCGCGCGCACGATCCACGCGATCGAGAAGGGCCGGCCGTGCCGCCAGGCGACGAAGCGCAAGATCCTGCGCACGCTCGGCGTTCCGTGGGAGCAGCGCGAGGACTACTTCCCCGGCGCGCGCAAGGTGCGCCGGCCGCTCGCGCTCGAAGAGGCGCGCACCGCGTAGCCGTCGACCGACCGCGCGAGCGCGACGTGGTAGGATGCGGCGGCGCTCGGCCGCGACGGAGAGCGGTCTCGGCGCCATCGACGCCAATGGGAGCGATGCGGGTCGGAGCGCGTTCGAGGCGTTTCTGGATTCTCGCGTGCGTCGCCGCGCTGGCGGCGCCGCTCGCCGCGTCGGCGGTCGTGATCGTCACCGGCGACGGCACCGGCAACACGACGCCGCCCGCCGACGACCCCGGCTTCGCGAACGTCGGCGTCTCCACGACGACGGGGTTCAGCGGCGTCTACCTCGGCAACGGCTGGGTGTTGACCGCGAACCACGTGCCCGAGCAGCCGATCCTGCTCAACGGCTTCGTCTATGCGCCGGTCGTCGCCTCGAAGGTGCGGCTCCAGAACCCGAGCGGCCCGCAGCCCGACCTCGCCGTCTGGCGCGTCAACGGCTTCCCGGCGCTCCCGCCGCTCGTGCTGTCGAACGCGACGCCGACGATCGGCGAGGAGGTCGTCTGCATCGGCAACGGCTGGAACCGCACCGCGAGCGAGGTGACCTGGAACGTGAACTGGGAGGAGGCGCCGCCGCCGGTCTACGCGGGCTTCAAGCGCGGCTCCGGGAAGTCGATGCGCTGGGGCCGCAACCTCGTCACCGCCGCCGGCAACGTCATCAACGACACGCGCGCGGTCGAGGTGGCCTTCGACCAGCTCGGCGGGTCGACGCACGAGTTCCAGGCGGTCGGCGGCGACTCCGGCGGCGGCTGCTTCGCGAAGCGCGCCGGCACCTGGGAGCTCGTCGGCGTGATGTTCGCGCGCACGCTCGTGCCGGATCCGAACGACCCCGGCACGCCGCCGCCGGCGCAGTCGGCGAACACCGCCGCCTACGGCAATCTCAGCATCCTCGCCGACGTCGCGTTCTACCGCAGCGAGATCGAGGCGAGCACGCCGCCGCCCGGCGAGGTGCCGGCGCTGCCGCCGCTCGCCGCCGCCGCGCTCGCCGCACTGCTCGCGTGGACCGCGCGCGCGCAGCTGCGGCGCCGGGCGCACCGCTAGGTCGATCGCCGCGAGGCGGCTATCCTTCGCCTTCCCCGACGCGCCGGTAGCTCAGCTGGATAGAGCATCAGGCTTCGAACCTGAGGGTCGGGGGTTCGAGTCCCTCCCGGCGCGCCAGTTTGGTGGCTCCGCATCCGCTGCGCGGATGCTGCGCGCCGAGCGCAAGCTGGCGTCGGCGCGGGGAAGCCCGAGGTGACGCGCGCTTCGGAGCGGCTTGCGCGGTTGGGGACGGTTGCTCGATCGTGGCCGCCCCAGCTCTCCAGCTCTGTCTCTCTCCAGCTCCAGCTCTCGAGCGCTCTTGTCAACCGGTTGCGGCGGTGGGAGGATGGGCGGCGATCGATCGGAGGGTGCTTTGCGGAGCCTGCTCGTCGTTCTTCCGGCGGTGTTGCTGGGCGCGGCCGCAGCGCCCGCCGGCACCACGTACTTCCCCGGGCAGGGCGAGTTCGGGACGCTGCTGTTCGAGGACCAGTGGCCGTGCCGCGGCGACGCCGACCACAACGACCTCGTCCTCCGCTTCAACGCCGAGATCGTCACCGACGACGGCCTCGGCGGGGTCGAGTCGCTGCGCCTCACGCTGTCGCCGGCCGCAGCCGGCTCGCTCGACTGTGTCGGCGGGCTGGGCCTGCGCCTGGGCGTTCCCGCGGCGACACCGCTCTCGGCCTCCGTCGCGATCGGCGGGGCCCCGCCGCAGCCGCTGGCGCCCGATCCGGCCGAGAGCGACGTCGTGCTGTGGATCGCCGACGACCTGCGCGCCGAGCTGTGCGGCGGCCAGTCCGGCCTCCTGAACACCGACGAGTCGCTCCCGCCGGCGGCCTGCAGTGCGGCCGTCGTCGACGTCGCGTTCGCGGAGCCGGCGCCGCTGCCGGTCGAGGACGCGCCCTTCGACCTCTTCCTGCACCGCTGCGGCGACCGCGCGATCCAGATCCATCGGCCCGAGTACGCGGGCACCGACCAGGCCGATCCCGCGCTCTACGGCACCTGTGACGACGCGAGCAGCCCGCCGGGCGGCCCGTTCTACGTCGACACCGAGGGCGTTCCGTTCGCGATCGCCGTGGCGGCGAAGACCGTCTGGCCCAAGGAGAGCGTGCGCGTCGACCAGGCCTTCCCGTTGCTGGCCGCGTTCATCTCGAGCGGCGGCAGCGCGGCCCAGGACTGGTACCGGCGGGCGGACTTCGAGCTCGTCTACGGCGTCGACGTGCTGACCTTCGACGACCTGGCGCACGGCGAGCCGGTCTTCTGGTCGGGCCTCGACTCGACCGGCAGCCCGCCGCTCGACTACGCCGGCAATCCGGCGAACAACCTGGATGGGACGCTCTTCCACGGCACGGACGGCGTGCGGGTCTCGGGCGAGGATCCGAACCGGGCCTTCGACCTCCTCGTCGCGTTCGACACGACCTTCGGCGGCCCGACGTCGGACCCCGACCTGATCGGACCCCCGTGGTCGGGCGGCAACGCGCCCGACGCCGAGCTGGGTCGCGTGCTCGTCGTCCAACAGAACAACCTCGACGCCACGCCGCGCGACGGGCTGCTCGACGATCCCGACGACGAGGAGATCGGGCCCGCCGGCGTCCTGCGCTTCGACTACGACGAGCCGATGCGCGCCTTCGGCTTCGACCTGATCGACGTCGAGGACCCGGTCTCGGAGCCCGGCATGGTCGTCCTGGTCGGCGAGGGAGGCGCGCTCGTCACGCTCACGTGGGAGGACCTGGCCGCGCGGGATCCGAGCCTCGCGTTCGGCAACGCCTCGGTGAACATCGTCGACTTCATCGACGAGGACGAGGTCGCCACGACCTTCACACGCGCCGAGATCCACCTCGGCGGAGAAGGCGCGGTCGACAACGTGCGCGCGATCCCCGCGCCGGAGCCGACGGGCCCGCTCGCGCCCGCGCTGGGCGTGCTGACCCTGGCCGCGCTGCGCGCGCGGTCGCGCTGCTCCTAGCCGCCAGCGACCAGACGCTCCCAGCGGAGGCCGTGCTCGACGAAGGGCTCGAAGTCGCCGTCGAAGGAGGCCAGCGTCGCACCGCGGGAGATGGCGACTCCCGCGAGGTGTGCGTCGTCGATCGCGTTGCGCAGCGCCCGGGGCGACGCTGCGACCAGCTCGCAGAGCAGCGTCCAGTCGAGGTCCTCGTCGGAGACGAGCTCGACGCCGGCCTCCATCCACTCCTCGATCCAGCCGAGCGCCTCTTCGTCCGGCAGGGGGCCCGAGAAGGCCGGGTTCGTTCCCAGCCGGAGGAACTGGTGGACGGTCGGCCAGGTGAGCCCCAGCGGCTCGCGGCCGTTGATCGCTCCCTCGAGCCAGCTGCGGGCCGTGGCGTGGTGGTCGGAGGTCGGGTCGATCGCGTAGAAGAGGACCTTGACGTCCGCGATCTTCATCCGCCGCCCTTCAGCTTCCGCAACGCCTCGTCGTCGGACATCTCGCTCGCGAGGCGGCGGGCCTCGGCGATCTGGAATCCGAAGCCCTTCCTGCGCGGCTTCAGCCGATAGCGACGCCGGCGCGAAGCGGGCTCACGATCGTCGGGCGCCTGGCGGAGCAGCCGGTTGAGCGCCTCGTTGAGCGAGATGCCCTCTCTGGCGGCCAGGCGCTCCAGCTTGCGACGGGTCGCCGGATCGAGTCGCACCGTCATTCGCGCGTCGCTGGCCATGGCGTGGCGCCCCTGCCCGGAATTTGACAGCATAGCTGTCACACTGGAGCACCGCCAGCGCGCGGCCGAGAGCGCATCTCGGGACGGCTCAGCGCTGGTCCCAGGTGTCGTAGAAGTTGAACCACTGGTAGGGATGCTCGAGGCAGGCCTGCTCGAGGCTCTCGACCCAGGCGCGTGCGAGCTCGGCCGCCGCCTTGTCGCGGTCGCGCCGCGGAACCCTCGTCGCCTGGCCGACGGGCCGCACGACCGCCCGGTAGTGGGCGTCGCCCTTGCGCAGGCAGAGCGACAGGAACACCGGAACGCCGAGCAGGCAGGCCAGGCGGAAGGGCGAGAGCGGGAACGCCATCGGGCGCCCGAGGAAGTCGATCCACACCGCCGTGTCGCGGCCTCCCGGGGGCAGGCGGTCGGCGAGGATTCCGACGAGCTCGCCGCGGTCGAGGCAGGACTTGATCTCGAAGGCCGTGCTCATCGAGTCGGGATCGAGGGTCAGCACGCGCACCTGGCTGTTCGGGTCGAGCTCGCGGATGAAGCGATTGATGCGCTCGGCGCGCGCCGTGAACATGACGGCGTTGAGCGTGACGCCGTAGCCATCGGCCAGCTGGCGCGGGATGTCGAAGCTGCCCAGGTGGGCGCCGACCAGGATCCCGCCGCGACGCTCGCGTTGGAGCGCGAAGAGGTGCTCCGACCCCTCGTGGTCCATGCGCAGGTCGGACAGGCCGCGCCCCCACAGCACCATGCGGTCGAGGAGCTGGACGGCGAACTCGTGGTAGTGCCAGTACGGAGCGAAGAAGCCCGGGCGACCCCGCAGCGGGCTCCGGCCTCGGGAGTGAGCCCAGACCCGTTCGAGATAGCGGCGTGACGCGGCTCGCGAGGCGCTCTCGCGCACGAAGAAGTAGGCCGCGATGGGGTGGAGGATCGCCCGGGCGAGGCGGCGGCCGAGCAGCGCGTAGAGGCGGGCCATCAGCCGGAGCGCGCCGAGCGTGCCCCGCTCCGCGAACCCCTCCCAGCGCCCCGCCACGTTCGCGGCACGCGTTCGGCGAGGGGAGGCGCTCATCGGAGGAATCTTCCCGTCCCGGAAGTCCTCGCGCCAGCGCGCGATGAGCACGAGGTCGCGATCAGAGGATAGAATCCGAGAGAATCGAACAGGGAGGGAGATGAGCGCACTCGACGTCGACGTCGCGCCGCCCGATTCGCGCCTCTACGAGCCGCTCGCCGCGGCCGGGCTCTCGCCCGATCCCTTCGACCCGATCCAGGATCGGGCCTGCAAGCTGGTCGATCTGTACACGCTCCACGTCGCGGTCGACCTGCTCCGCGCGCTCGCCGATCCGGACCTGATGCGGCGCGGCGCGAGCGTCGACGAGCTGCTCGAGAGGGGCGGCTACGCGGAGGCCTTCCGTCCTGCGCTCGTCTGGCTGCTCGGGCGAGTGGTCGCGGCCGGCATCGACGCGCGCTCGCCGCTCCCGCGGACGGACCGCGCGACGGTGCGAAGCGCATGTCTCGCGACCGACGCGTCGTACGCACCCGCGTTCACGCTGATGGACACGGCGGCGGATCTCTACCCGCGCGTGGCGCGGGGCAACGTCAGTGGAGACCGGGCGCTGCTGACGAAGATGCCGCTGTGGATCGCCTACTTCGACAACCGCAACGGCTACTACGCGCTCAACAACCGCGTCGTCGCAGAGGCCGTCACCGCCCGCGTCTCGGCGGGGAGGGCGTTGCGCATCCTCGAAACAGGCGTCGGACTCGGCAGCGCCAGCGAGACCCTGCTCGAGCGCCTGCCCGCCGTCGCGCACTATCACGGGACGGAGCCGATGCCCGTCTTCCGGCGGCGTGCCGAGCGCAAGCTGCGCGCCGCGTATCCCGACGTCGCCTTCGAGTTCGGCTCCCTCGACGTGAACGCTCCCTGGGCTGCGCAGGGCGCGAAGCCGGCGAGCTACGGCTTCGTCGTGGGCGTCAACGTGTTCCACCTCGCGCGCGATCTCGTCGCGACCCTGCGCGAGGGGTTCGAGGCCCTCGAGCCCGGTGGCTGGCTCGTCGCCGGCGAGGTGATCCGTCCGTACCCCCGAGCCTGCATCGGCGTCGAGCTGCCCTTCCAGATCCTCCAGAGCTACCAGGCCGTCGAAACCGATCCGGAGCTGCGGCCGACGCCCGGCTTCCTCACCGCCGAGGGATGGACCGAGTCGCTCCGGCGCGCGGGGTTCACCGAGATCGAGATCGTGCCCGACGCCGCGAGGCTGCGCGACCTCTGGGACGGCGCGATCGCCGGGGCGGTCTGCGGCCGACGCCCTCTTCGGTCTCCACACGCCCGTCCGTAGGACGCGCCGGGCGGTCACCGCGGGTCGAAATCCCCGGCGAGGACGTTCAGGCGGCCCTCGGCGAGCGTGTCGCCACCCTCTCCCGCGAACAGCGCGCAGTCGAAGGCGACCAGGCCGCCGGGGCGTCCCGCCGCGTACCGGGCCTCGACCTCGAGACGCTGCGACGGGTCGAAGGCCTCGCGGTGGAATGCGATGCGGCGCGAGCCGACGAAGAGCACCGGTCGAGGGGACACGCCGCGCGCGCGCAGGCGCAGGCTGCCGTCGACGGCGGCGCACTGCGCCATGTACTCGGCCGCCACCCAGCAGGGCACACGCCCCGTCGCATCGCGGAACAGCGCGCTGCGACCGGGCCACACCGCGCAGCGGGTGCCGTCCGCGTCGTGGGCCAGCACGCGCTCGAGCAGTCGCATGGGCCCGCTGTGGGGGAGCAGCTCGGCGACGGGCGGGATCGCAGCGAGCCGGGCACCGTGCCGTGGAAGGGCTCGCGTCTGCGGGCCCGCTCCTGCACCGCTGCGTTTCCCGCGTCCGCTCGCGAAGCGCCGCTCCTCGCGCGCGGCGTCCACGAGCGAGAACCGAAAGCGGCTCCCGTCGCCGTAGAGCTCCACGCGCAGCCTGGCCTCCTGACCCGGAAGCAGCAGCTCGTGGAACTTCAGCGCCTCCAGCGTGGCCGGCGCGGGCGCGCCGTCCAGCAGCTCTCCCAGCGCCTGCATCGCGAAGTGTACCTCGACGACCCCCGCGACGATGGGACGACCGGGAAAGTGTCCTTCGAGGAAGGCGAGGTCCGGGGGTATGCGCAGGCGGATCTCGATCGCGCGTTCCTCGCGTCGCGTGCCGAGCCGCTCCGGCTCCGTGGGCGCAGCTTTCCGGGCGAGGGGTTTCACCGCGACTCGAGGCGACTAGCAGCTCCCACGGTCCCACCTCTTCTCGAAATGGTCCTGGAGGGCGGCCGTGATGCGGCGAGTGGCCTGCGCCTTCGACTCTCCCGGATGGTGATGGTCGGCCGGATGGATCGGTTCGCCCACCTCGACCCGCCACTCGGCGCGCTCGGCGGGCACGTCGATGAGGCGCTGGCCCTTCATCAGCGTGCGCGGCGTCACGCGGATCACGACGGGAACGATGTCGCAGCCCGCGTGAAGCGCGATGTGCGCCGCGCCGCGCTGGAAGGGCAGGAGCCCGTCGGGTGCGGAGCGGGAGCCCTCGGGATAGATGACCAGGGTGCGCCCGCTGCGCAGGCGTCTCACCGCGTCGCGCAGCGCGGGAGCGCCGCGCTCGGCCTGGAGATAGCCGCCGAGCTTCACCGCGCCGCGAAGGAAGGGATTGCGGCTCCAGCCCGCGCTCACGATGAAGTCGGCCTGGGGCAGGAAGCGCGTCAGCACCGGCGTGTCGTAGAGGGAGGGGTGGTTGGCGACGATCAACAGCGGCCTCTCGCGGAGCCTCTCGACGCCGTGACCGGTGATGCGCGCGTGGCCCAGCCATTCGACCAGGCGCAGCTGAGCGTCCGTCGTCCGGTGGATCACCCACTGAGCCCGCACCTCCGGGTCGTCGCTGCGGCGCCGCAGCCGACCTTCGAGCCGCAGGAGCGGGAGCACGACGCACCCGAGGCTCGCGGCTGCGAGACCGTAGGTGGCGAAGGCGATCATCCGGGCGACGACGTGCCAGGCGCTGCGGAGCATGGGACCCGTTTCCGGAGCCCGTCCGAGAGGTCGCTCGGCTCGCACGGAGACGCTCGGCCTCGCGCTTTCCCGCTTCAGGGTCGCCACTTCGTCGCGTCCAGTGTATCTCCGGCCGCTTCCGGCGGCAGCGGGCGCGCGGAGATATCCTGCGCCGGTGGCGCGCCGCTTCGCTCTCGCGCTGCCGCTGTTCGCGGCGGCCACCTTCGCCTCGGCGTTCCTGATCTTCCTGGTCCAGCCGCTGGTGGGGAAGCGCATCCTGCCGTGGTTCGGCGGGGCGCCGTCGGTGTGGACGCTGTGTCTGGCCTTCTACCAGACGACGCTCTTCGCGGGCTATGCGTACGCACACGGGCTGATGCGCCTCGCGCGTCCGGGCGCGCAGGTCGCGGTGCACGCCGTCGCGGTGGCCGCGGCGCTCGTCGCGTTGCCGGTGCTGCCGGACCTCGCGTGGCGGCCGCCCGCCGGCAGCACGGCCCCGAGCGCGTGGATCCTCGCGATGCTCGCGGCGCACGTGGGCCTCCCCTTCCTCGTGCTCGCGGCCACCGGCCCGCTGCTCCAGGCCTGGTTCGCGCGCGCGCTGCCGGGACGCTCGCCGTATCCCCTCTACGCCGTCTCGAACCTCGGCTCGATGGGCGCGGTGGCCGCGTATCCGCTGTGGATCGAGCCGCGCGTCGGCGTCGCCGCGACCGGCGCGGCGTGGTCGCAGGGCTTCGTGGCGACGGCCGCGGCGGTGCTGGTCTGCGCCGCGCTGTCATGGCGGCGGAGCCCGTCGGTCGATCCCGCCCAGACGGCGCGCGCCGCCGCGCCGCGGGCGCGCGACGCGCTGCTGTGGGCCGCGCTCGCCGGGTCGGCCGTGATGCTGCTGATGGGGGTGACGAACGAGCTGTGCCTCGACGTCGCCAGCGTGCCCTTCCTGTGGATGCTGCCGCTCGGCGTCTACTTGCTGAGCTTCGTGCTCTGCTTCGGCAGCGCGCGCGCCTACGACCGCGGCGTCTGGCTCGCGTTCACGGCCGCGATGCTCGCCGCGCCGAGCCTCCTCGCGCTGCTCGACCTGCAGGGGCCGACGCTCACGGCCACGCCGCGCGAGCTGCTCTGGCAGGGCGTCCGCCTCGTGCTGCTGCTCCTCGGCGGCTGCATGCTGCTGCACGGCGAGCTCCACCGCCTGCGGCCCGACCCGACGAGCCTCACGGCCTACTATCTCTGCATCGCAGGCGGCGGCGCGCTCGGCGGGCTCTTCGTCGGGCTCGTCACGCCGTGGCTCTTCGACGACTACCACGAGCGCCTGCTGGCGGTCGGTGTCGGCGGGCTCGCTCTGCTCGTCGCGTTCGCGCGCGAGCCCGACGACTGGCTGGGCTCGCGCGCGTCGCGCGCGCGGCGCGGCTCCGTCGCGCTCTTGGCGGCCGCCGTGCTCGTCTACGGCGCGTGGTCCGCGCTGTCTCCCGCGCCCTACGTCGTGCACGGCGAGCGCAATTTCTTCGGGCTGCTGCGCGTGGCCGAGCTGCCGCAGGAAGACGGATCCGTCGAGCGCGCGCTCTACCACGGCACCACGCGCCACGGCTACGAGCGCAGCGACCGGCCGGGCGAGCCGACGGCCTACTACGGCGTCGACACCGGCATCGGCCGGCTCTTCGCCGAGCGCGATGCGGGGGAGCGGTGGCGCGTCGGCGTCGTCGGCCTCGGCATCGGGACGCTCGCCGCGTACGGCCGCGCGGGCGACCACTTCTCCTTCTACGAGATCGACCCGGCGGTGGTGGCGCTGGCCCGCAGCCACTTCGGCCACCTCGGGGCCGGTGCGGCCGAGCTCGAGATCGTCGAGGGCGACGGTCGCCTGCTGCTCGAGTCGCAACGCGCAGCCGGCGCGCCGCGCTTCGACCTGCTCGTGCTCGACGCCTACAGCGGAGACGCGGTGCCGGTGCATCTGCTCACGCGCGAGGCCGTCGCGCTCTACGCCGACCGCATCGCGTCCGACGGCCTGCTCGCGTTCCACGTCTCGAACCGCTTCTTCGACCTCGCGCCGCTGGTGGGGCGGCTCGGCGCGGAGCTCGGGCTGCACGTGCTCGTGATCGACAGTCCCCATCTGCCCCAGCGCCTGAGCCTGCGCTCGATCTGGGTGCTGCTCTCGCGCGATGCCGGGCGCCTCGACGCGCTCGCGCGCCGGACCGAGGCGCACTGGCGCGGGCTCGGGGTGCCTCCCACCCAGTACGTGATCGAGCGCGCCGGCGCCGTCGCCGAGGGGCCGCTGTGGACCGACGACTACAGCGACCTCTTCCGCGTGCTCGGCCGGCCCAACTTCGACGCGCGGATCGCGAAGCAGCGCCGGATCTCCGGCGCCGGCCCGTAGCGCCCCATCGAGCGGGGCGTGAGCTTCACCGCCCTGCCTCCGGGGCCCGCGGCGGGCGAGAGCGACGAGTTCGCGCTGAGCGTCGCGAGCGCGGACCTCGACGCCGACACCGTTCTATGGAACGGAGCCCTGAGCGCGGCCGGCTCCTTCCACAGCGACGTCCGCCTCGTCGAGGGGCCGGGCGGCACCACGGGCTGCGAGGACGCCCCTTCGCCGTCGGTGCCCGGCGCGGCGCAGCCCACCGCGGTCGTCGCCGCGCTCGCGCTGCTCGCACTGGGAGCGCTCGAGCTGCGCCGCCGCCGCGCGGGCACGGCGCCGCGGAGCTAGCATCCGGTCGCCGCGGCGCTCCCCGGCCAGACCCGCGGACTCCCGAGAGCACGCCGAGCAATGTCCCCCCCGAGCGATCGTCCTTCCGAGGCTCGCCCGCTGCGCCGCGCGCGCTCCGTGCGGCGCGACGCCACGGACGGCGCCCCCGACATCGTCGACCGCATCAACGCGATCGTGCTGCGCTGGGATCCCGAGGGTCGGATCCTGTTCATGAACGACTTCGGGCAGCGGCTGTTCGGCTACACGCAACGGGAGCTGCGCGGTCGCTCGGTGCTCGAGCTGATCGTGCCCGAGCGCGAGGCGTCGAGCGGGCGCGACCTCGTCGCGATGATCCGCGACCTCCTCGCGCACCCGGAGCGCTACGTCTCGAACGAGAACGAGAACGTCGCGCGCGACGGCACGCGCCTGTGGATCACCTGGCGCAACACGCCGATCGTCGACGGGCGCGGAAGGCTCGTCGAGATCCTCTCGACCGGCGTCGACACGACCGACCGCAAGCGCGCCGAGGACGCGCTGCGCGAGAGCGAGGAGCGCCATCGCGAGCTCTCGGTGCGCGACGACCTCACCGGGCTCTACAACCGGCGCTACCTCTACCAGGGGCTCGCGGCGCTGATCCGCGCGAGCGAGGCGGCCGGCGATCCGTTCTCGGTCCTGTTCGCCGACCTCGACCGCTTCAAGCGCCTGGTCGACTCGCGCGGACACCTGAACGGCAGCCGCGCGATCCAGGAGGTCGCGGCGACGATCCGCAGCCGCCTCGAGGAGCCGGCCTGGGCGGTGGCCTTCGCCGGCGACGAGTTCGTCGTCGTGCTGCCCGGCTTCGCGCGCGACGCGGCGGTCGCGAAGGCGCGCGAGATCCAGTCCTGCATCCGCGACACGCGCTATCTCGCGGCGACGGGCCGGCCCGCGCGGCTCGCGGCGAGCTTCGGCGTCGCCAGCTTCCCCGACGACGCGCGCGACCTCGAGGGCCTGCTCGCGCTCGGCGACCAGGCGCTCTTCTCGGTCAAGAAGAGCGGCCGCAACGGGATCGCCGCCGCCGCCTCCGAGCTGCCGCTCGCGCGGGGGCGCGAGCGCCCGCGCTAGCCCGGCTGGATCCCGACGAGCGACCGCTCCCACCCGGCGCCGTTGTCGAGGAACTCGGCCTCGGCGGTGAAGGGCACTCGATCCCCGGCTTTGCGCTCGCTCGTCCCGTAGTAGGCGTCGCCGGTGAACTCGATCTCGCCGTCGAACTCGATCCGGCAGCTCTGGGTCTCGCCGTCGCCTTCCCAGTGCCGGGCGGTCTCCTCGAAGCGCGCGATCTGCGCCGCTCCGCCCGTCTCGAGGTCGATCTGCGTGAGCAGCTGGGGCCGGATGCCGCTCGTGTCCGGGCCAGCGCTTCCCTCGCACCCGCGGCCGCTCACGTCGCCGCCGCCACAGGCGCCTAGCAGCAGCACCGCGAGCGGAGCCAGCGAGACGTGCCCAGACCACCGCCGCAGCGTTCGGATGGCCACGGCGTCAGCCCTCGCACTTCGCCTGGAGCTTGCGCGTTCCGTCCTCTGTCGATCCGGTGCAGCGGAACTCGCCGGCGAAGTCGCCCGCCTTCGCCTCCGCGCAGGCCTTCTGTCCGACCGGTGCGAAGAGCTGCGGCTGCTGCCGCGTCTCCTCGATCTGCGACTCGAGGCAGTCGCCCGACGACGTGTCCACCCAGGTCCCCCCCTGCCCGCAGCCCGCGAGCCCGAAAGCGATCCCGACGCATACGACGAAGCGCGACATCATGACGCGTTGCTCCCCGGGCCGACGGGCCCGCGCGCGGGATTCTGGGGCGCGCGCGAGGCGCTCGGCAAGGGGAATCGCGCGCCGAGAACGCGCCGGGTGGGGTGGAACGCTCCCAGGCTCAGCGCGTGGCCCGTTTTGCTCCCGGCGTGAAGCGCACCGGCATCCTCTCGATGCCGACGATGAAGCTGCTCGGACGCAGCGGCAGCGGCTCGTCGGTGGCGAGCTCGAGGTCGGGCATCCGGCGCAGCACGTGCTCGAAGAGCACGCGCAGCTCGAGGCGCGCGAGGCTCGCGCCGAGGCAGAAGTGGGTGCCGAAGCCGCCGAAGGCGACGTGGTCGTTCGGGGTGCGCGCGACGTCGAAGCGGTCGGCGGCGGGGAACTGCCGCTCGTCGCGGTTCGCGGCCGGGTAGAGCAGCAGCACCCGCTCGCCCTCGCGCAGCTTCTCGCCGTGGAGCTCGACGTCGCGCGTCAGCGTGCGGTTCATGTTCTGGATCGGCGACACCCAGCGCAGCGTCTCCTCGACCGCGGTCGGGATCTTCGACGGGTCGTCGCGCAGCGCGCGCATCTGCTCGGGGTGCTGGAGCAGCGCGTGCAGGCCGCCGGTCATCACGTGGCGCGTGGTCTCGTCGCCCCCGATCAGGATCAGCAGGCTCTCCTGGAGGATCTCCTCGTCGGCCAGGCGGTCGCCGTCGAGCTCGGCGTGGGTGAGGAGGCTCATCAGGTCGTCGGTCTGCGCGCGCTGGCGGCGGTCGGCGAGCACGCGCTGCGCGTAGCGCAGGTACTCCTCGACGACGGCGCACGCGTGGTCGCGGCGGGCCTGCTCGTCCTCGATCGCCTGCGCCTCGCCGCCGCCGAGCATCTCGTCGCTCCAGCGCAGCAGCATGTCGCGGTCGTCGGGCGCCACGCCGAGCATGTCGCCGATCACGACCATCGGCACCCAGCGCGCGACGTCGGCGACGAAGTCGCACTCGCCGCGCTCGATCACGGCGTCGATCAGCTCGTCGCAGAGCGCGTGCAGCTTCGGCTCGTGGTCGGCGACGCGGCGCAGCGTGAAGCCCTTGTTCACGAGGTTGCGTCGCCGCTTGTGCAGCGGGTCGTCGAGGTTGATCATCGACGGGATCCACGAGTCGGGCTCGGGCCGCGAGCTCTTCCCGGAGCAGAAGATCTCCGGGTGCTTCGACGCGTGCATGACGTCGGCGTGGCGGGTCAGGCCCCACAGGCCGCCGAGCTCGTCGACGTCGGCCTCGTAGTACGCCGGCGCCTCGTCGCGCATCCAGCGGAAGCGCTCGTGCGGGTCGAGGTAGAAGGTGCGGTCGAGCAGCCGGACGTCGTCGCGGACGGGGTGGTTCGGCACGGAGTCCTCGCGGGCTCCGAAGATTCTAGTCGCTCCGGCGCCGTCAACACCCCTGCGGAAGGATCTCCGTCGCGACGGGGCTGAACGTCACGAGCTCGCCACGGCGCAGCAGCGCGGCGACGCGCTCCCGGCAGAGGCGCTCGATCACATCGCCCTCGTCGCAACAGGCGGCGAGATCGTGCGAGAGCCGCAGCTCGCCCAGGCCTCTTCCGATCGGCCTGAACACGGTCTCCCGCAGCGCGCAGTCCACCTTCGCCTCGACGTCGCAGGCGAGGCGATCGCTCAGGAACTGGCCGACGGCGTTCTCGATCCATTCTTCGCGCACGGCGCAAGGCCGTGCAGGCGGCGTGCCAACGCCGTGTCCCGCCCGGGCGTCCGGCCGCTTTCTACAAACCTCGGCGCAGCGGCGCGGGCACGCCGAGCGCGAAGGTCG